>DASYVZ010000375.1:0-2798 GCA_035936515.1 Solirubrobacteraceae bacterium
GCCGCCGCCTTCGCGCTGGCGGCGGGGGATCGCAAGCGCCTGCGCAAGCGCCTGGAGCAGGCGGTCAAGCGCGCGCGACGCGCGGGTGGAGGCGGGCTTGCCGCGCTCACGGTCCCCGTGGCGCACGATGTCGATCCGTCGGCGGTCGTGTTCGCTTCGCGGCGAGCGGACGAGCCGTGGTTCTGCCTCGAACAGCCCGAGCGCGAGCATGCGGCGGTGGCGGCGCTGGGCTGCGTGGTGGCGCTGGAGGCGAGGGGGCCACAGCGCTTCGAGAGCGTTGCGGCACAGTGGCGCACGCTCGCCTCGACCGCGCTGTGTGACCCCGCGGACGGACGCGGAGCCGGATTGATCGCCGCCGGAGGCTTCGCGTTCTCCCCCGACGGGGGCGCCAGCCCGCACTGGGCCGGCTTCGCCCCCGCGTCGCTGCAGGTGCCGCAGATCGCCCTCGCCCGTACGGGCGACGAGGTCTCACTGACCGTCTCCGCGCTCGTCGAAGCCGACGATACCGCTGATGAGCTGCTCGCGGCGCTCGAGCTTCGCCTGGGAGCGCTGCAGACCCGCCCGCTGCCACTGCTCGATCCCGACCCCATCGGGCGCTACGTGGTCGCGGCGAGCTCTCCGCCCGAGCACTACGAGGCGGCCGTCGCGCGCGCCGTGGAGCGCATCCGCGCCGGGTCGCTGGAGAAGATCGTGCTCGCGCGCGAGGTCCAGGTCCACGCGCCGGCCGCACACGACGCCGCGGCGATCTTCGCAATCCTCCGCGAGGGCTTCCCGTCCTGCTTCTGCTTCTGCGCCGGCCGCGGCGACGCGGCGTTCGTGGCCGCCAGCCCCGAGCTGCTGATTCGGCGCGAGGGGATGCGCGCGAGCACGCTCGCGCTCGCCGGCTCGACGCGCCGCAGCGCCGATCCCTCCGTCGACGATCACCTCGGCGAGCAGCTGCTGCGCTCCGACAAGGACCGCGCCGAGCAGGCGATCGTCGCCCGGCGCATCGAGCGCGCGCTGCGCCCGCACAGCCTGTGGGTCGCCTCGGCGGAGGATCCGGTGATCGTGAAGATGGCGAACATCCAGCACCTGGCGACGCCGATCCGCGCGCAGCTCGCGCGGCCGATCGGCTCCGTGCGGCTGGCCGGCGTGCTGCATCCGACGCCGGCCGTGGGGGGCGAGCCGTTCGCGGTGGCCGAGCGGCTCATTCCGGCGCTGGAAGGGCTCGACCGCGGGTGGTACGCGGGCCCGGTCGGCTGGACGGACACCAACGAGGACGGCGAGTTCTGCGTCGCGCTGCGCTGCGCGCTGCTGCGCGGGCCGCTCGCGCGCTGCTACGCGGGCGTGGGCGTCGTGCGCGACTCCGATCCGGCGGCCGAGCTCGCCGAGACCGACGTCAAGCTGGCCGCGCTGCTGCCCGTGCTGGCCGGCTGAGCGGGCCATCCGACGGCGCTCGTGGCGCGTGAACGCTCGCGACGGGTGGCCGCTGTAGGGTTGCCGCTGGCGCGTTGACATTCGCGCTGATATCCGTACGGTCTGCAAGATCGGGTTCAGGAGAGCAGTCCGGCGTTCGAGGGGCGCCGGGGTCAATTTCGAGGGGGAGGTATCGCATGGGCAACAGCAGCATCGCATCGAAGGTTGGCATCGCGTTTGGCGCCTTTTACGTGGCGATCGGAGTCATCGGCTTCGCCGTCACGGGATGGGGCACGCACTGGACGGCGAACACCGGCGCGGCGCTGCTGGGCGTCGACGTCAACCCCTTCCACAACTTCGCCCACATCGGGATCGGCGGGCTCGTGCTCATCCTGTGCCTGCAGAAGAACAGCGCTGCGTCGGAGGGCGCGCTCATGGGCGTCGGGCTCTTCTACATCGTGGCGTTCGTGATCGGGGTCACGTCGGGCAGCAACCTCACGATCCTGTCGATCACGGGTGAGGGCGCCCTCGCGAACTTCTTCCACCTCCTCAGCGGCCTGCTCCTGCTCGTGGTAGGCCTGCTCTCCAGCGCCGCGAGCGCCTCGCAGGCGAAGAGGCGCGGCCTGGCGTAACCGACGAGCCGCAGACGTTGTTGCGGGCGGGCGGCCCTCCGGGTCCGCCCGTCGTCGTTCTGCGGCCTTGCGCTGCCTCTGTCAGACCGCGAGCGCGGCGGCGACCGCGGCCTGCAGCTCGCGGTGCAGCGCGACGTTCGCGGCGCGGTCGCTCGCGACGCGGATGATCGTCGTGGCGTCGCTTGCGAGCGCGCCCTCGAGCGCGTCGTCCAGAGCGGCACGGTCGCCGACATCGGCATAGGCGCAGCCGTAGAGGGCCGCCGCGTGCGCGAAGTCCAAGCCATGCGGGGTCGCGACGTGCTCCTCGAAGGCATCGCGCGCCGCCGCGATCGGCAGGAACTCGAAGATCCCGCCCCCGTCGTTGTCGAGCACGACGATCGTGAGCGCCAACCCCAGCCGCCGGGCGGCGAGCAGGCCGCCGACGTCGTGCGCCAGCGCGACGTCGCCGATCAGCAGCACCACCGGGCCGGATGCCACCGCGGCCGCGCCGAAGGCGCTCGAGATCGTGCCGTCGATCCCGTTCGCGCCGCGGTTGGACAGCACGCGCGGCGCATCGTCGCGGACGGCCATGAAGGACTCGATGTCGCGGACCGGCATCGAGGAGGCGACGAACAGCGTCGCGTCGGGGGGCAACCGCGCCGCGAGCACGCGCGCCACGAGCGGCTCCGACAACGCATCGTCGCCGAGGACGCGCCCGATCGCAGTCGCGGCGGCGTCGTCCGCGACGCGCCAGGCGCCGAGCCAGCCGGGATCCGCCGCCGGCGTGTGCGC
>DASYVZ010000376.1:0-4762 GCA_035936515.1 Solirubrobacteraceae bacterium
GAGCTGGGCCTGACGGGCGAGCTGCGCACCGTCGGCCACGCCGACCGGCGCATCGCCGAGGCGGCGAAGTTCGGCCTGCGCCACGTCATATCGGCGGAGAGCGCGCCGTCTCTGCGCGACGCCCTGCGGGCGGTCCTGCCCGCGCGCGCCCCGCAGGCTGCCTAGGCGCCGAGAGCTCCGGCACGACCGAAAACCAGCGGACTTCGCCGCCGCAATCCGAATTCCCTAAGCACCCGCTAAAATCGCCTGGATGGTTCAGCGAGTTGGGGATGAGTCACACGAGCTTGAGTCACGTCAAGAGCCCCGACTGGTCAAGGCGCTGGAGATGGTCGCGCCCGGCAGTACGCTGCGAGAAGGCCTCGACAACATCATGCACGCCCGTACCGGCGGGCTCATCATCGTCGGCGAGGTCGACGACCTGAGCTTCCTGTTCTCGGGTGGCATCAAGCTCGACATCGACTACTCCCCGGCGCTGCTCTACCAGGTGGCGAAGATGGACGGCGCGATCGTGCTCAACGGCAACGCGACGAAGATCGCGATCGCCAACGTCCAGCTCATGCCCGATCCGACGATCCTCTCCGTCGAGACCGGCACGCGCCACCGCACCGCCGAGCGCGTCTCCAAGCAGACCGACGCGCTCGTCATCGCGATCTCCCAGCGCCGCGACGTCGTCTCGCTCTACGTCGACGGCGGCAAGTACATCCTCGAGGACATCCCGGTCGTGCTCGCCAAGGCCAACCAGGCGCTTGCGACGCTCGACAAGTACCGAACGCGTCTGGACCAGGTCTCCACGCGCCTGACGGCGCTGGAGTTCGAGGGCGGCGCGACGCTGCACGACGTGCTCACCGTGCTGCAGCGCTCCGAGCTCGTCACGCGCATGGCCGTCGAGATCGAGCGCTACATCGTCGAGCTCGGCACGGAGGGGCGCCTCATCGAGATGCAGCTCGAGGAGACGATGGTCGGCACCGCGGCCGACAAGGCCGCTCTCGTGCACGACTACCTCGCCGAGAACACCGACGAGGCGTTTGCCGCCGCGCTCGACCAGATCGGCCGCCTGCCGCACCACGACCTGCTGGACTTCGGCCGCCTGGCCGAGCTGCTGGGCTACGACCGCAAGCTCAACACGCTCGACTACCCGGTCTCGCCGCGCGGCTTTCGCATCCTTGGTCGTATCCCGCGCTTGCCTAAGCTGGTCGTCGGCCAGATCGTGGCCGACTTCGGTGGCCTCGACGAACTCTTGGCCGCGACCGACGTCGAGCTCGAGACCGTCGACGGCGTAGGCGAGATACGGGCGAAGGACATCCGCGAGGGCCTTCGCCGCCTACAGGAGATCAACCTCGTGGACCGCTACCTGCAGACGTAGGACCGTTCGACCGTCCGGCCGCCGCCGGCATCAATTCGCAAGGAGGACACCATTCCCGAAGCCGAAGATCAGCTGCTGGAAGACCTGAACCGCACGATCGAGAACATCGAGTTCGAGCTCGGTGACAACGTCGTGTATCCGCATCATGGGGCCGGGCAGGTCCTGAAGAAGGAGCGGCGCAAGATGTTCGGTGAGGAGCGCGAGTACCTCACCATCAAGATCCTCCACAACGACATGACCGTCATGGTCCCCTGCGAGAACGCCGCACTGGCCGGCCTGCGCCGCGTCATCGACGAGGAGACCGTGCTGAAGGTCCTCGCCGTCCTCGCCGACGACGTCTCGGAGATGCCCAAGAACTGGAACCGACGGTTCAAGCACAACCGGGACAAGATCAAGACGGGTGACATCTACGAGCTCGCCGAGGTCGTGCGCAACCTCGCGATCCGCGAGCACGAGAAGGGCCTGTCGACGGGTGAGAAGCAGATGTTCACGCGCGCGAAGAAGATCCTCGCGTCAGAGCTGATGTACGCGCTCGACAAGGACGAGGAGGAAGCCGAGCAGCACCTCGACGACCTTTTGGCCGACAGCGCCGGCGTGACGGTGACGAAGTAGCGATCGCGCTCGTCGTAGCGGCGGGACGTGGAGAACGCCTTGGGTGCGAGACACCCAAGGCGTTCGTCACGCTCGCCGGGCGCCCGATGCTCGAATGGAGCATCGCCGCGCTGAAGGCGGTGGCGGGGGTCGACGCGATCGTCATCGCGCTCCCGGGCGGGTGGGACGGGCCGCTGCCCGCCGGCACCGTCGGGGTCCCCGGTGGGGCGCATCGCTCGCTGTCGGTCCGGGCGGCGCTGAACGCCGCGCCGGGCGATCCCGTCATCGTGCACGACGCGGCCCGCCCGCTCGTGACCGCGGAGACAGTCCAGACCGCGCTGGACGAGCTTGCGCTGCACGGCTGCGACGCCGTGATCGCCGCCGCGGCCGTCACCGACACGATCAAGCAGGCCACGCCCGAGGGCGTCGTCACGTGCACGCTCGACCGCGCGGCGCTGTGGGCGGTGCAGACGCCGCAGGTCTTTCGCCGCGCCGCGCTCGAGCGGGCGCTGGCGGCCCCCGACGAGGTCCTGGCCGCCGCAACCGATGACGCCTGGCTCGTCGAGCGCGCCGGCGGAACGGTGCGGGTGATCGCCGCGCCGCCGGGGAACCTCAAGATCACGACGGCCGATGATCTACGGGTCGCGGCGCTGGCGCTGCGCGAGCGCGCGCGGCGACCAGCGTCTGCTGCCGGGCGCGACGCCGATCACTAGGATCGGCGCGCATGAGTCAGTCACGCCTCCGGCGCACCGCGGCGTTCGCCACCGCGTTCGTCACCGCGGCGGGCAGCGCCGGTGCGGCCTTCGCCCAGGCGGCGGCGCCTACGGGCGACTTCGGCGGCGGTGCGATCGCCGTCCCCGTCAAGGAGACGACGGTCGCCAAGGACATGCTGCTCTCGATCCGCGCGCGCTCCGGCGGACGGCTGGGCGTGCACGGTCAGATCTACGCCGGCTGCGGCCTCGGGACGATCAGCGGCGTCGGGAAGCTCGCCGACGACGGGCGCTTCACGCTGCGCGGCGACGTCAGTCGCAGGCCCCTCATCGGCACCCGCAACACCTCGACCTTCGTCGTCCGGGGCACGCTGACGCGCGGCGGTGGCGAGGGCACCGCGCGCGTGAAGCTGCGCGTGCGCACGAAGGGCCGCGCCGCGCGCTCGTGTACGAGCCGCACCGTCAGTTGGACGGTGCGTCGCACGGGTGGCTCGGGCGCCCCTGCGCCGGCTCCGGCCGAGCGCACGCTGTATGGGGCGACCTCGCAGACCGCCGCGCGTGCAAAGCACGCGATGGTCCTGCGCGTGGCCAGCGGTGGGCGGCGGGTCGAGCGCGCGGCGTTCGGCTATCGCGCGAGCTGTGATCGCGGCCGGATCGTCGAATCGCACGACGTGAACATCTCGCCGGAGTTCGATGTCGCAGCGGACGGGTCGTGGCGCTCCGTCGAGCGCTTCAGCGCCAGCTTCAAGGACGTGAACGTACGCACCACCGTCGTGCTGCACGGCCAGTTCGACGCCGCCGGCAACGCGGCAGGCAAGCTGTCGGTGACCGAGCGCTACGCCAGCCGCAAGAGCGGCAAGCGACTCGACGTGTGCACGACCGGCACGCGCTCGTGGTCGGCTCGCCAGTAGCGGCGGGCGACCCCCGCCGATGCTGACCGACTACCACCTGCACCTGCGGCCCGACGATCCGGGCACCGACGCCGCGCGCTACTTCACACCCGCCAACGCCGAGCGCTACCGGATCGTCGCCGAGGAGCGCGGGATCGGCGAGCTCGGCTGCTCGGAGCACATCTACCGCTTCGCCCAGGCGCTCGAGGTCTGGCAGCACCCGCTCTGGCGCGAGAGCGCCACCGACGACCTTGACGAGTACGCGGGCTTCGTGCGCGAGCAGACCGACCTGAAGCTGGGCATCGAGGCGGACTTCGTCGTCGGCCGGGAGGACCGGATGGCGACGCTGCTCGACACGCACGGCTGGGACTACGTCGTCGGCTCGGTGCACTTCGTCGGCGAGCACGCCGTCGACCACGACGGCTACGAGATCTGGGATCACCGCTCCCAGCGTCCCGACGAGCTCTGGCGGCGCTACTTCGTCACCCTCGGCGAGGCGGCGCGAAGCGGGCTCTTCGACATCCTCGCGCACCCCGACCTCGTGAAGATATGGGGCGCTCGGCGGCCGGTGCCCGAGGGCGACCTGCGCCGCTTCTACGAGCTGGCGATGGACGGCATCGGGGAGTCGCAGATCGCCGTCGAGGTCTCGACGGCCGGGCTGCGCAAGCCCGTCGGCGAGCTGTATCCCGCGCCGGCGTTCCTGGAGATGTGCCTGGAGGCCGGCTGTCCTGTGGCGCTGTCGAGCGACGCTCACGTGCCGGGCGACGTGGGGCGCGACTACGACCGCGCGCTGGAACTGCTGGAGTCGTTGGGCGTGACCGAACTGGCGGTCTTCGCGGGGCGCGACCGGCGGATGGAGGCGATCGGATGAGCACGCGGACGGGCCTGGGATGGGACTCGCATCGCTTCGCGGCGGGTCGTCGGCTGATCCTCGGCGGCATCGAGTTCGCGGGCGTCGACCAGGGACTCGACGGGCACTCCGACGCCGACGTGCTGACGCATGCGGTGATGGACGCGCTGCTCGGCGCGGCCGGGCTCGGCGACATCGGCATGCACTTCCCCGATACCGAGGATGCCTACGAGGACGCCGACTCGGTCGAGTTGCTGCGCGAAGTCGTCGCGACACTCGCCGGGCAGGGCCTGCGCGTCGTGCACGTCGACACCACGGTGTTGATGGAGCGCCCGAAGATCGGGCCCTACCGCGACGC
>DASYVZ010000377.1:0-3088 GCA_035936515.1 Solirubrobacteraceae bacterium
CAGCGTGACCCGTGCGGTCGAGCCGGCGCCCGCCCGGCGGCAGCCCTCCGCGACGAGCTGCGAGCCGCCGCGCACCCAGCCCTGCACGACTTCGTTGCCGCCGAAGCTGCGCGAGCTCGCGACGCGTCGCCCGTCTGCGCCGCGCACGATGAGATCCCAGTCGCCGCGGCCGCGCAGGCGCACGTCGAGCAGCCCCGTGACGCTCGAGCGATACGTCGTCGTGGCGCAGCGTGCGTCACCGGCGGGCTCGAGCGTGCGCACCGTCGGCGCCAGCAGCTTCGGCGCGCCCTCGGCGCCCTGCGCGGGGGCCACGAGCGACAGCGCCGCAAGGGTTCCCACCAGGAAGGCCAGCGTCCGTGACATCCGTTCAGATCAGCCCGTTGGTGCAGGCAGCTCCTGCGAGCGACGCTGCTTCAGCGTCTTGGCGCGGGCGTTCCAGGCGTACGTGCGCTGCACGATCTTGGCGGGGCAGCAGACGTCGTCGCCCTCCGCAAAGCGGGGGGTGCGCAGGATGAGCATCGCGTCGGCGACCTCGGTGCTGGCGCCATACAGCCGCTGCGAGCGGTAGACGACGCGCAGGTCGCTCTGCGCCGACTCGCCGTCGGTGCTGAGGACGTAGAGCGCGACCGCTCCGGCGATGCCGCCGGAGTCGACCAGCACGATCGCGTCGCTGCGCCCGTCGCCCGTCAGGTCCTCGAACGTGATCTCCGGCGCGACGAAGCCGCCACCGTCGGTCAGCAGCCGCTTGACGTCGCGCGTCGTCTTGGCGTCCGCGAGCAGGGTCTTCTCGAAGAGCGCCTGCGACTTCGTCGGCGCCGCGTTGGAGCCGCCGGTGACGAGCAGGCTGACGCCGACCGCGACGGCAAGCGCGCCGAGGACGGCGAGGAGGGTCCGGGGCCGCCGCATGCGCGCATTGTCGCAAAGCTCGAGGGCGCGGTGCTACGGCTGCAACAGCTGCTCGGAACCCGACCGTGTCGGCCCCACGTGGATCGTTGCGCGCCGCTGCCGGCCCGCGCTCGTGGTGAGGCGGTAGGTCCCCCGTACGAGCGCCGCCGTGAGCGACGCGGTGTCACCGGGGTTGATCGGCCCGGTGCGCTGCTGCAGCGGCGCGGTGCCTGCCGACAGCATCTCGCTGCGCAGTGTGATCTGCTGCGATCTCGACGTGAGGTTGCTGGCGATCAGCTCGACGGTTCCGGCTCCGATGCGCGATGGCGACACGGTGATCTCGCGCGGCGTGATCGAGACGCTCAGGATGATCCGGTCGGGTGCGCGCTCGCGGTTGGCGAACTCGTCGTCGCCGCAGCCGCCGATCAGCAACGCCACCGCGCCTGTCGCAGCCGCCCATCGGGTCCTGCGCCGCGCGCCCAGGCGTCTCACCAACCAGTCGGGCCTGCCCGAGCAGGCGAACGAGGCGCGCAGGCGCGTGCCCGGATCAGTCGCCGGTGCGCGGTTGGAGGTCTGCGCGAGCGGTCTCGACCTCGCGCAGCGTCGCTTGCAACTGATCCCACTCGGCCGGCTCGGCGCGGTCGTACTCCGCGCCCTCGAGCGTGCGCAGCGCATCGCGATAGGACCTCCAGGCAACCCGAGTTCGTGCGTCAAGCTCGGCGCGGAGCCGTGCGGTGTCCGGCGTGGCGAAGGTCGTCATCTCGGTGCTCCATCGGCCTGTGCATGCATGTGCGAGAGGCTACCCCCGGGCGCGGTCGACGAATGATGCAATTGCCCGTGCATGATGTCCTGGCGGCGCGCGAGCCTCCTGCGATGGATCTCCTCGCCCAGCCGCTGGCAACCGCGGAGTTCCTCGTCATCGACACGGAGACCAACGGCCGGGCCGGCGACGCCTGCGAGCTGACGGAGGTCGGCACCGTGCTCGTCGGCGGCGGCGAGCTGCACGACCGCTGGGAGACCCTCGTGGGCGGCGTGGCGCCGCTGTCGCGCTCGATCCAGCGCTTCACGCAGATCTCCCAGGCGATGGTCGACGAGGCGCCGGCCGCCGACGCGATCCTGCCGGATCTCGCCCAGCTGATCGGCTTGCCGCCCCAGCGCGTGCTCGTCGCCCACAACGCAGCCTTCGACCGCCGCGTCCTGCGCCAGGCCTTCGAGCGCTCGGGCCTGGCGTGGCCCGATCCGCCAACGCTGTGCACGGTCGCGCTGGCGCGCCGCTTCGCCCCGCTCGTGCGCCAGCGCCGGCTCGCCGCGCTCGCGGACTCGCTTGGCATCGAGGTCCACACGACGCACCGCGCGCTCGCCGACGCGGAGACGTGCGCGCGCGTGTTCTGTGCGCTGTTTGGCCGCCTGTGCGCGAACGCGGCGACCGTCGGAGACGCGCTCGAGACGCTCAAGGCGCCGCGGCGGCGCCCGCGAGCGCCGCGCGCTCGGCGAACGGTCGCCGGCGGGACCATCAAGCGCCACGTGCCCGAGGGGCTGGAGTTCGCGGCGCTGCCCGACGAGCCCGGCGTCTACATCTTCCGCAACGCCGCGGGGCAGGTGCTCTACGTCGGCAAGTCGATCGCGCTGCGCACGCGCGCGCGGGCGCACTTCCATTCGGCGGCGCGCGCCGACGGACGGAGTGGTTGGACCCAGCAGGCCGCGCTCGTCGACCACCGCACGACGAGCTCCGAGCTGGGCGCCCTCGTGCTCGAGCATCGCCTGATCCGCGAGTGGCGCCCGCCCGGCAACGTCGCCCACAAGCACGACGACACGTTCGTCTATCTGCGCTGTCGCCTGGACATCGCCTATCCGGTGATCGAGGTCGCGCGCGAGCCCGCCTCCGGCCGCGCGGTGACGATCGGCCCGGTGCGCAGCCGTGCGGCGGCGGTCGAGCTCAAGGAGCAGCTCGACTCGCTGTTCGGGCTGCGCCACTGCGGGCGCAAGCTGCGGCTGCGTCCGTGGCCGTCGGCCTACGGCCAGATGGGGCGCTGCATGTCGCCCTGCCTCAACGACCTCGACCCCAACCTCTACCGGCACAAGCTCGACGAGGCGCTCGCGCTCTTCGGCGGCGGCGGCGACGGGGGCGCGGCGCTGCTGGCCCACGTCGACACGCAGATGCGCGCTGCCGCCGCCGAAGAGCGCGAGCGCCTCGTCGAGCTTG
>DASYVZ010000378.1:0-10251 GCA_035936515.1 Solirubrobacteraceae bacterium
GCGCTGCTCGGCCGCGCCCCGGGCAGCGACACGTCGCTGACCGAGATCCGCGAGCGCGTCGACCGCGCGGGCGCACGATTCGACGGGCGCCTGCGGGTCGTCGCCGTCGACCGCGCCAACGGCCGGCGGGTGGTCTTCGGCGCGCCCGGTGCACCGGCCGCGACCGTCGCGGAGGCCGTGCAGGCCTCGTGCTCTGTGCCATGGATCTTCGCGCCGGTGCAGATCGACGGGCGCGAGTACGTCGACGGCGGCGTCTGGAGCAACACGAACCTCGACGTCGCTCCCGCGGCGCGCGCGACGCAGGTGCTCTGCCTCAACCCGATCGCCAGCCTCGACATCGCGATGGCCTCGCCGTTCGGGATGCTGCGTGCGATCGCCGGCAGCACGGCGGCGCTCGAAACGCTCGCGCTGCGCAGCCGCGGCGCGAGGGTGCGGATGATTGGGCCCGGCCACGACATCGCGCGCGTCATGGCTCCGAATCTCACGGACGTGCGCCGTCGCGAGGAGGTCCTGGCGGGCGCGTACGCGCAGGGCTTGGAGATCGGCGGCGCCACGGCCGCAGGCGAGCCGGCGGCGGCGAGCTCACGATGATCGCCGTGCGCTACGTGCTGCCGGGCGTGATCCTGCTCGCGGGCATCGTCACGCTGCTCGTCAGCGACACGCTCACGGGCCTGGAGGGGCTGGCGATGGGAATCGGCGTGGCGGCCTCCGTCCTGCTGTTGAACGTCCTGTACCGCGTCGGGGTCAAGGGTGACCTCGAGCGCGACGACGAGGAGGCGGCGCGCGTCTTCTACGACGAGCATGGTCACTGGCCCGACGAAGAGCCGCCCGTGGAGCGCCGACGGGCTGGTCCGTCGCGGTGACTCCGTCAGGCGGTCACTCGGCGTCCGGCTCGTTGCCGGCCGGCTCGCCCTCGCCCTCGGCCTGATCGCGCTCGGTCTTGCCCTCGACCTCGGCCGGCGTCCTCGCGGGATCGGTGTCGGGGTCCTCTTCGGCGTCGTACTGCTTGTCGGTATCGGCCTGCATACCTACCCACCTTCCCTCTCGCGTCCGTGGCGCGCCGCCGCCGCCGACGGCGGCGCACCGAAGCAACGTCTAGCGGCCGGGAACGTCCTCGGCGCTCGGCACCCCTTGGTCGGCGTCTGGGCGCCCCTCGGCCTCCTGCTCGCCGAAGCCGCCCTTGTGCGCGATGCCCGGGTCGTCCTCGCTCTTCTCCGAGGGCTGCGTGCCCTCCGGGATGTCGTCCGGATGGCTCTTGTACGCCTGGTCGGCGGTCTTCGCGCCGGAACCTTCGAACTTGCCTTCCTCATCAGGCATCTGCCTCTCCTCCGGTCGGGTCGAGCGCGAATTACCCGGCGCCTCCGGGAGACATTCGAAAGAACTGCTGCGTCGGAGTCCCTCGCTACGGGGCCGCGACCGGCTCGCCGGCGGCGACGTCGACGAGCTGCGACGCGGCCTGGGCCTTGCGCACGACGTTCGACAGCGCGCGCACGTAGGCGATCCCGGCCGCCTCGATGATGTCGGTCGCCACGCCCTGGCCGGAGGCCGACTGGCCGCCGTACTCGAGCACGACCGACGTCTCGCCGAGCGCGTCCTGTCCGCCCGTGACGGCGTCGACGCGGAAGGCCTGCAGCTGCGCGTCGATCCCGGTGGCGACGTTGATCGCCGCGAAGACCGAGTCGATCGGACCGTCGCCGGAGAACTCGGCTTCGGCGCTCGCCCCGTCGGGCAGTGTCACCGTCACCCGCGCGTGCGGCGGGCGGTCCGACCCGGCCTCGACGTAGAACGTGACCAGCGTGTAGCTGGCCAGCTCGTCGCGGAGGTCGTCGGTCACGAGCGCTTCGAGGTCCATCGCGGTGACCTGCTTCTTCTTGTCGGCGATCTGCTTGAAGCGCTTGAAGGCGGCGTTCAGCGCCGCACCCTCGACGGCGAAGCCGAGCTCGGCGAGCGTCTGCTTCAGCGCGGCGCGGCCGGAGTGCTTGCCGAGCACCAGCGAGTTGGCGTCGAGGCCGACGCTCGTCGCGTCCATGATCTCGTAGGTCGTGCGCTCCTTGATGACGCCGTCCTGGTGGATGCCCGATTCGTGCGCGAAGGCGTTGCGCCCGACGATCGCCTTGTTGGGCTGCACGACGTAGCCCGTCAGGCGCGACACGAGCCGCGACGTGCGCGCGAGCTCGCGCGTCGTGACGGTCGTGTGCAGGCCCGACACGTCGCCGCGCGTGGCGAGCAGCATCACGATCTCCTCGAGCGACGCATTCCCCGCCCGCTCGCCGATGCCGTTGACCGCGCACTCGATCTGGCGCGCGCCCGCAAGCGCGCCGGCGTACGAGTTCGCGACGGCGAGCCCGAGATCGTCGTGGCAGTGCGTGGAGACGATGACGTCCTCGAGGTCCGGGATCAGCCGGTAGAGCCCCTCGAGGTAGGCCATGTACTCGGCGGGCGTGGTGTAGCCGACGGTGTCCGGGATGTTGATCGTCGTCGCGCCCTCCTCGATCGCCACGGCGCACACCTCGGCCGTGTACTCGAGGTCGGCGCGGGTGGCGTCCATCGGCGAGAATTCGACGTCCTCGACGAACGACCGCGCGTGCGCGACCGCCGCGCGCGCCTGGGCGAGGATGTCTTCGCGGGTGGAGCGAAACTGGTGGACGATGTGGATGTCCGACGTGGAGATGAACGTATGGATCCGAGGTCGTTCGGCGTCACGTACCGCTCGCGCAGCAGCCTCCACGTCGGGCGCTTGAGCGCGCGCGAGGGCGGCGATGATCGGGCCGTGCACCTCGCGCGAGATCGCCTCGACCGCCTCGAGGTCGCCGGGCGACGCGATCGGGAAGCCGGCCTCGATGACGTCGACGTTCAGCCGCGCGAGCTGGTGGGCGATCTCGAGCTTCTCGGCGGTGTTCAGCGAGATGCCCGGCGACTGCTCGCCGTCGCGCAGGGTCGTGTCGAAGATGCGGACGTGGCTGGGGTCTGGCTGCATGCTGCTCATGACGTCTGATGCTCCTTGCTGAAGGCTCGAGGTGTGCTGCTTCCCAGTCGGTTTGCGGCAGTGCGGCCGCCACGCAGATAGCTCCCCCTATCGGGGGAGCAGGAGAAGCAGAGACAGCTCGAGCGCGTGCGTCATGCGCGACGGAGTGTAGGCGATGGCGCGACGATTGCCCAGCAGGCGTGACGAACGGAGATCCGCGCGCGTGTAGCGCGACGTCCTGCACAGCGCCGAGGCAGCCGCGCTGCGAGACTGACGATGTAGCGATGGCCCGCGACACCGGATTTCCCACTCAGGATGCGCAGGACGACTTCCTGCGGGCGCGGCGCCGGCGGGTCTTCGCGCAACTCAGCGCGCTGCTGCGCCTCGAGTCCGGCGACGTCGACGTCATGCTCTCGTTCGACGAAGTGGTCGACGCGCTCGGCCGCGTGGGCGAGCGCGACCTCGGCGTCCGCTCGATCCCGATCGCGAGCATCGTCGGGACCGTCGACCGGCGCAAGGAGTTCGACCGTGAGTTTCGCCCCACGTCCTCCCGCGCGCGAGCGCGCTTCGAGCGCATCGCCGAGGCCGCTCGGCGCGGCGTCTCGATGCCACCGATCGACGTCTACCGCATCGGCGAGCTGCACTTCGTGCGCGACGGCCACCACCGCGTGGCGGTGGCGCGCGCGCAGGGCTCCGACAGGATCGACGCCCACGTCGTCGAGGTCATCACGCAGGTCGCGGCCGACAACTCGATCACGCTCGCCGACCTGCCGCTCAAGAGCCATCAGCGCCTCTTTCACGAGCGCGTTCCGCTGCCGCCCGACGCGCGCACGCGGATCGTGCTGACGAGCCCGATCGCGTACGGCACCCTCGCCGAAGGCGTCGAAGCCTGGGGGTTTCGCGTCATCCAGCACGACGCGCGCTTCATGGATCGTGCCCACACGGCGCTGCGCTGGTTTCACGAGGAGTATCTGCCCGTCGTGGCGATGCTGCGCGATGCCGAGCTGATCGGCCGGCGCGAGACGGAGACCGACGCCTACCTGCGCCTGTCCAGTGAGCGCTACCGGATCATGCGCACCCACGAGTGGAGCGACGAGGCGATCGAGCGGGTGCGGCGCGGCCGCTGATCGCGGGCGGCCGGGCGTTCAGGACGCCGCATCGTCGCCGCGGCGCACCTCGACGTTGAGGATCGCTGTGCCGGTGGCGCCCCAGAGGCGCAGCCACAGCGCCAGGTACATCTCCATCCCCCGCGCCGCAGTGATGTCCCCGAGGTCGAGGATCGATGCCGCCGGCCAGCCGAGCTCCTGCAGCAGCTCGCGGGCCTGTGCCTTCGCCTCGACGTTGTCACCGGCGACGAAGATCGTGTGCGGCCCGCCGACGAGCGTCGGATCGACCATCACGGCCGCCGTCACCGTGTTGAGCGTCTTGACGACCCGCACGTCGGGCAGCGCGCGCTGAATCTGCTCCCCGAGCGAGTCGTCGTTGCAGACGGTGAGCGTCGGCGGCATGCCGCGCGAGGCCTCCAGCGGGTTGGCGACGTCGATCAGCACCTTCCCGGCGAGCTGCTCGGCGCCCGCCATCTCCAGCGCCTGGAGCGAGGCCGCACCCGCCGTCGCGTTGATGACGAGCTCGCCGAACCCGGCGGCGTCGGCGAACGTGCCCTCGCTCGCCGGGCCGCCGATTTCCTCCGCCCATGCGACCGCAGCCTGGTTGCCGGCGGCTCGCGACCCCAGCCGCACCTCGTGGCCGTTGCTCAGCAGCGCGCTCGCCAGCGTCCTGCCGACGACGCCGGTTCCGAGAACCGCAATTCTCACGCCGCGGACGCTACTCCGGCGCCGGCTTGTCGGTCTCGGCGCCCTTCGCGCGTTGCGGCGCCTTCGCCTTCGCCTTCGCCGCGGGCGTGTCCTTCGCGGTGGCCGGATGCTGCGAAGGCTCCTCGTCGGCCTCGGCCACGACCGCCGCGCGTGTCGCCTTCGCCGCACTCGCCTTGTCGGACCGGTCGTGGCGCAGGTTCGACCCGTCGGCCGGATCGAAGAGGTGCAGCTTCGCGGTGTCGAACCACAGCCTCCCGGTCTGGCCGTCGCTGATCTCCGACTCCGGGCTCAGCCGCGCGACGGCGAGGCCTGTCTCCGCGACGCCGGTGTCGCGCGCGAGCTCGGCGAGCTCGTTGGAGCTGACGTCGCTGCCCTGGAAGGAGAAGTAGGCGTAGATCTCCGAGCCCATCGACTCGACGACCTCGACCGGAGCGTCGAACTCCGCGCCCTCGTGCCCGGGGGGCGCGAAGCGCGCGTCCTCGAAGTCCTCGGGCCGGATCCCGACGATGACGTCGCCGGAATGCGAGATGCCCTTCGGCGCCGCGAGCTCCGCGAACGGCAGCTTGAGCCTCCCGCCGCTGATCGTCGCCGAGAAGAAGTTCATCGCCGGCGATCCGATGAAGCCCGCCACGAAGATGTTGACCGGATCGTTGTAGAGCTCGCGCGGCGACGCGACCTGCTGCAGGATGCCGGAGCGCATGACGGCGACGCGGTCGCCGAGCGTCATCGCCTCGGTCTGGTCGTGCGTGACGTAGACCATCGTCGTCGAGAGGCGCTTCTGCAGCCGTGAGACCTCCGTTCGCGTCTGGACACGCAGCTTCGCGTCGAGGTTCGACAGCGGCTCGTCCATGAGGAACGCCTGCGGGTCGCGCACGATGGCGCGGCCCATCGCGACGCGCTGGCGCTGGCCGCCGGACAGGTTGGCCGGCTTGCGGTCCAGGTGCTCGCCGAGGTCGAGGATCCGCGCCGCCTCCTCGACCTTCTTGTCGATCTCGGCCTGGTCGACCTTGGCGAGCTTCAGCGCGAAGCCCATGTTCTCGCGCACGGTCATGTGCGGGTACAGCGCATAGTTCTGGAAGACCATCGCGATGTCGCGGTCGCGCGGCGCGAGGTTGTTGACGACCTTCTCTCCGATCCTCAACTCGCCCTCGGAGATGTCCTCGAGGCCGGCGATCATCCGCAGCGCCGTCGACTTGCCGCAGCCGGACGGGCCGACGAGGATCATGAACTCGCCGTCCTTGATGTCGAGGCTCATCTTCTTGACGGCCTCGGTGCCGTCCGCGTAGCGCTTGGTCACGTCGTGCAGCTTGATGTCGGCCATTCGGGAGGTCCTCCTATCCCTTGACGGCGCCCGCCGTTAGCCCGGCGACGATACGGCGCTGGAAGATGAGTACGAAGATGATGATCGGGATCGTCACGAGGATCGCCGCAGCGGCGATGTTGCCGGTGGGCGACGTGAACTGCGACTCCCCGGTGAAGAACGCGAGCGCCGCCGGCACCGTTCGCGCATCGTCGGACGAGGTCAGGGTGATCGCGAAGAGGAAGTCGTTCCAGGCGAAGATGAACACGAGGATCGCGGCGGTGAACACGCCGGGCGTCGCGAGCGGCAGGATGACCTTGCGAAACGCCTGCCAGGGCGTCGCGCCGTCGACCTGAGCCGCCTGTTCGAGCTCCCAGGGGATCTCTCTGAAGAACGCCACGAGCGTATAGATCGCCAGCGGCAGCGCGAAGGTGAGGTACGGGATGATCAGCCCGAGGTACGTGTCGTACAGGCCCAGCGCGCGCCACATGTCAAACAGCGGCCCGACGACCGAGATCTGCGGGAACATCGCGATCGCCAGCGCGCCGGCCAGGATCGCGGTCTTGCCGGGAAAGCTCAGCCGCGCGATCGCGTAGGCGGTGAACGACGCGAGCGTCACGGCGATGATCGTCGCGATCAGCGCGATGAGGATGGAGTTGATCAGCGGGCGCAACAGCGGCGACTCCAGCCCGCCGGTGAAGAGCCCGGTGTAGTTCTCCGTCGTGACCTCCTGCGGGAAGAACTTCTTGTCGCTCACCGTCGCCGGCGTCTTGAACGACAGCGACAGCAGCCACATCACCGGGATCAGCGCGTAGAAGAGGATCACGCCGATGGCGACCGTCCATGCGAGGTAGGAGCGCGGGCTGCGGTTCTGCATGGCTACTTCTTGTCTCCTTGCGACGGGACGGCCGTACCGAGGCCGCGGACGAACACGAACGCGATCACCAGCACGAGGAGGAAGATCAGCACCGAGACCGCCGAACCGAGGCCGAGGTTCAGGCGCGAGATGAGCTGGTTGTAGCCGAGGATCGAGACCGACTCGGTGTCCTGCGACCCTCGGGTCATGATGAAGATCGAGTCGAAGACGCGGAACGCGTCGAGCGTGCGGAACAGCAGCGCGACGAGCAGCGCCGGCTTGAGCAGCGGCAGCGTGATCTTGAAGAAGCGCTGCACTGCGTTTGCGCCGTCGACCTTCGCGGCCTCGTAGAGCCCCTCGTCGATCGTCGCCAGGCCGGCGAGCAGCAGCAGCGCCATGAACGGGGTCGTCTTCCAGACCTCGGTGAGGATGATCACCGTGAAGGCGTCCCAGCGGTTGCCGAACCAGGCCTTGTCCTCCGGGATGAACGGCAGGTTGTTGACGAAGCCGCTGCTGGGATCGAAGGCGAAGAACCACGCGAAGGCCGCGACCACCGTGACGATGCCGTACGGGATCAGGACCGAGGTGCGGATCAGCCCGCGCCCGAACAGCGCGCGGTGCATGACCAGTGCAAGCGCCATGCCGAGGATGAGCTCGATCGCCACCGAGATGACGGTCACGAACGTCGTGTTGAACAGGTCCTGCCACCACAGCGGCGAGCTGAGGACCGCCGCGTAGTTGTCCAGCCCGACGAAGCCGCGCTCCTCCGGGAAGCGCAGGTCGACCGTCTGCACCGACAGGACGACCGCGTAGAGGATCGGATAGACGGTCACGAGCAGCATCGCGATGACGGCCGGGCCGCAGAGCATCAGGGCCAGCTTGCGCTCGGCCTTGGTGCGGTCGGTCGTCTGGGTCGGGCCGCCGCGCTTGCGTTGGCCCTTGCGGCCGGCGGCCTCTCCGACCTGCGGTGGGGCGGCCGTGCTCACAGCAGGCCCTCGCGCTTGATGGCCTTCTCGACGTTGTCGCGCAGCCCCTCGTAGGTCTCCTCGGGGCTCTGCGGGTCGATCTTCGTCGTCGGGTGCAGCGCGCGCTGGATCGCCAGCGAGAGGTCCTGGTAGGCGGGCGACTGGGAGGGCCGCGGGCCGGCGTTCTGGATCGACTCGCGGATCAGCTCGGCGAAGCCGGGATAGACCTTCTCGATCTCCGGCCGGTCGTAGAGGTCGCTGCGCACCGGCGGCAGTCCGCCGAGCTCGGCGATCTCGAGCTGATTCTCGGGCTTGACGAGGCACTCGATCGCCTCGAACGCCTCCTCCTTGTGGTCCGAGAACGACGAGACGCCGATGTTGATACCGCCGATCGGCGGCTTGCTGGGCTTGTCCGGATCGACGGCCGGGTAGCGCGCGGCGGCCATCTGCTTGAAGACGTCGGGCGCGTTCTCCTTGGCCGACGGATAGACAAACGGGTAGTTGATCTGGAACGTCGAGTTGCCCGCCTCGAACCCGAGCCGCGCGCTGTCCTCGTTGGACGTCGTGATGCCCGGCGGGGCGACCGGCGAGTTCGACAGCCGGCCCATGATCCCCAGCGCCTCCTCCGTCGGCGGCTCCTCGAGCAGGATCTCCTTCGGTGCGGAGAGGATCGACGTGCCCGCGGACTCGATCAGCGCGTTCGCCCAGACGACGAGGCCCTCGTAGCGGTTGCCCTGGATCTGGATGCGGCCGGTGTCCGGACCGAGCCGCTCGCCGATGTCGATCATCTCGTCCCACGTTTCCGGGGCCCGCGGCACGCGATCCTTGCGGTACCACAGCAGCTGCGTGTTGGACCAGATCGGAACCACGACCAGCTCATCCTCAAAGCGCGCGGTGTCGAGCACCGGCTCGAAGACGTTCTCCGTCACCGCCTGCTCGGTGCTCGCCGGGATCGGCGCGAGCCAGCCGGCGTTGGCGAACTCGCCGGTCCAGACGACGTCGAGGCCGAGCAGGTCCAGCGACGAGTCCTCGGCGCCCAGGCGGCGGACGAGCTGCTCGCGCTGCGCGTCTGCCTGCGAGGGCAGGTACTCGAAGTTGATCGTGTACGCGCCGTTTGACTGCTCGGAGCAGCGCTGCGCGACCTTCTGGGGTCCCCCGCTGGGCTCGTTGAAGATGAACCAGTTGAGGGTGGCCGCGCCGCCCGCCGATTCGTCGTCGTCGCCGCACGCGACGAGCCCGAACGCCAAGGCGGCTAGTGCGATCGCGATGGCCATCCCCCGCCGCATGGCGCGCTGCGTACCCACACCTGCTCGCGGTGAATCTCACGAATTACCGCAGCCGGGCGCGCTCCCGCTCAACGCAGCGCGACGGTCCGCCCGTCGAGGAAGAAGTCCGCGGAGTCGACGAGCTCGTCGATCAGCGACTGCGGAACCTCGGTGTCGGTGGTGAGGATCATCACAGCGTGCTCCTCATCGCCGTTGGCGGGGGAATGGCCGACGGCGGCCGAGCCGATGTTCAAGCCGCGCTCGCCGAAGAACGTGCCGACGCGGCCGATCACCCCGGGCCGGTCGCGGTAGCGAAAGAGCGTCAGGTAGGGCTCGATCTGGAGGTTGAAGCGCTGCCCCCACGCCTGCAGCAGGTGCGGCCGGTTGCGGTTGCCGATCGTCGTCCCGGCGAGGGTCGTCCTCTTCTGGCCGCAGACGACGTTGACGCGCACGAGGTCGGTGAAGTCGTGCGCGGTCGTGCTCGACGTCTCGCTGACGCGGATCCCGCGCTCGTCGGCGATCGCGTGCGCGTTGACCTCGTTGATCGGCTCCTCGGTGTTGCCCTGCAGCACGCCGAGCAGGACCGCGGTCACGAGCGGGCGCGTGTCGCGCTCGGCGATCCGTCCCAGGCACTCGACCTCGATGGCGTCGATCGAGCCGCACAGCGCGAGCCGCGTTCCGATCCGGCCGAGATGGCGGCAGAGCGGCAGGAACGGCCCGAGCTCCTCCATGTCCTCGGGCTTGATCGTGGCCGCGTTGACCGCCGTCGTCACGCTGCCGCCCAGCAGGGCGGCGACGATCTGCTCGGCCGCCTGATAGCCCGCCCGGTCGGTCGCCTCGGTCGTCGAGGCGCCGAGGTGCGGGGTGACGATGACGTTGGGATAGCCGAACAGCGGGTGGTCGGTGATCGGCTCGCTGCGAAAGACGTCGAGTGCCACGCCCGCGACCTTGCCGCTGTCGAGCGCGGCCTTGAGGTCGTCGTCGACGATCAGCGAGCCGCGCGCGACGTTGAGGATCCGCACCCCGTCGCGCATCTTCGAGAAGGCGGCCGCGTCCAGCCAGCCGTCGGTCTCCGGGGTGTTGGGC
>DASYVZ010000379.1:0-2464 GCA_035936515.1 Solirubrobacteraceae bacterium
GCTGGCGCCGTCGCAGGCCAGCGCCGTGTCGGCGATGACGAGGTCTCCCAGCTCGAGGTCGGAGCGCAACGCGCCACAGGTCCCCACGCGGATCGCGCGCGTCAGGCCGAGGTCGCAGAGCTCCTCGAGCACGATCGCCGCGCTCGGACCGCCCATGCCGGTGCTCTGGATCGTCATGAGCTCGCCGTCGGCGGCGACGCCGGTGTAGCCCCACAGCCCGCGGTTGTGGTTGAACATCTTCGGCTCGCCGAGCACGAGCTGGGCGAGCGCGAGCGCGCGCCCCGGGTCGCCGGGCAGCAGCGCGCGCGAGGCCAGCGCGGCCGTGGGGTGGATGTGGACGGGCATCGGAGAGCGGCATATGATCGACGCATGGCCAAGAAGAAGAGCGCCTCGCGCGCCGATGCGGTGCGCGACGCCGTCGATCAGGCCTTCAAGACGCAGATCCCGCGCGAGCGGATCTCCGGTGTGCTCGACGAGATCGGCAACACGGCGGGACGCCTGCGCGGCGCCGTCGACGAGCTGCGCCCGGCGAGCGAGGCGGACGTCAAGGCGCTGCGCAGCGAGATCAGGGCGCTGCGCTCGGACCTCGCCGCGCTGAGCGCGCGACTCGATCCGCTCGAGACCAGGCCCAGGGCGAAGCGCAGCGGTGCTGCCAAGCGCGCTGGGGCTGCAACGCGTTCCGCCGCAAAGCCGGCCGCCGCAAAGCCGGCCGCCGCCAAGCGGACAAGAAAAACGCCGCCCGCCGCGGGGTAAGCGACCAGCGATCAGCCAAGGAGGTCATGCATGGGTGCGCAATTCAGCGACCCGAAGGAGTTCCGCGAGGTCATGGACCGCGTCTTCACGCTCATGAGCGAGGACCCCGACATGGGGCCGAAGCTCCGCGACGCCGACGTGCCGCAGCGCTTCGAGTTCGAGGATCTCGACATGGTCGTCAACATCCGCGCCGCCGAGCCGGATGAGGAGGGCTGCCTGTTCTGGCAGTGGAACGACGACATCGACTGGAAGCCGAAGGTCAAGATGTCGATGTCCTCCGAGACCGCGAACAAGTACTTCCAGGGCAAGGAGAACGTCCCGATCGCGATCGCCCGGCGCCGGATCAAGACGAGCGGCGACGTCAAGGCGGCGCTCGCGCTGATCCCGATCACGAAGCCGGTGTACCCCCAGTACCGCGAGGTCGTCAAGACGGACTACCCGCACCTCGAGGTCTAGGAAAAGCCTGCCGCCGCGCGCCGCTCGGCGCCGCCGGCACGTTAAGGCTCGTTGACAGCGAGGCGCGCGAGGCGTATGCATCAACCATCAGGTCGAACAGTGGATGGTCCGCCATCCGCGAGGCGCCGCCGGTACCGAGACGAGCGCCGCACGACCAAGGCAGCGGGCCCTGACGTCCGCAGGCGGCGGGACCACGGTCCCGCCGTCGTTCTGAGCGCATCGGCAATGGCCCCGTAGCGCACCGACGGCCGTGCCGGTCGCCCAGGCGGTGGGCACGACCCCGCCGACCTAGTCGAGCATCCGCCGCGCGGCCGCCCAGCGCGACAGCTCGTGGCGGCTGGAGAGCTGCAGCTTGCGCAGCACGGCCGAGACGTGCGCTTCTACCGTCTTGGCGGAGATCCCGAGGCGCTGCGCGATCTCCTTGTACATGTAACCGCGCGCGATGTGCTGCAAGACCTCGCGCTCGCGCGGCGTGAGCTGATCGAGGTCGGCGTCGGCGTCGGGCGCAGTGGCGGAGGTCGCTCCGGTCCGGCCGGCGCCGGCGAACGCGTCGAGCACGAACCCCGCCAGGCGCGGCGAGAAGACGGCATCGCCCTCGTGCACACGCCGCACGGCATCGGCGAGCTCGGCGCCGGAGATCGTCTTGGTGACGTAGCCACGCGCGCCCGCCCGGATCACGGCGATGACGTCCTCCGCGGCGTCGGACACCGACAGAGCGAGAAACTTCGTCGCCGGTGCGCCGGCGCCGATCTGGCGCAGGACCTCGAGGCCGCCGCCGTCGGGCATGTGGACGTCGAGCAGGACGACGTCGGGCGCCGCCTCGGCGATCAGCGCCACCGCCTCGGCAACGGTGGCGGCATCGCCCACGACGTCGACGAGCCCGTCGAGCTCGGAGCGCACGCCGGCGCGAAACAGCGCGTGGTCGTCGACGAGGACGACGCGGGTCATCGCGAACACCTGCGTCGCGGGCCAGCCGGGCGATGACCAGCGGTCATGACGCCTCGCCTCGCCGCTCGAGCACGAGCTCGACCTCGGTCCCGCCGCCGCCCGGGGCAGCGTGGATCGCGGCACGACCACCGTGGCGCTGCATCCGTCCGACGATCGACTCGCGCACGCCGCGCCGGTCGGCCGGCACCGCGGCCGGATCGAAGCCGGGGCCGCGGTCGCGGACGAAGACCTCGAAGCGCTCGTCGCCGGCCTCGGCGTACACGGCGACGGCGCCCGCGCCGCCGGCGAACTTCGCGGCGTTGAGCAT
>DASYVZ010000380.1:0-6405 GCA_035936515.1 Solirubrobacteraceae bacterium
GAGGCGCAGTACTTCGCGCTGCAGGGCGTCGAGCAGGCGCTCGAGGTCATCGAGCTCGCGCGCGACGGCCTCAACCCGGACCTCGGCTGGCTCGGCGTCGTCCTGAACATCGCCGACATGCGCACGAAGCACAGCCGCGAGGCCTTCGTGACCCTCGAAGAGCACATCGGGCGCAAGTTGTTTCGCACGACGATCCGCTCCTCGATCGCCTATGCGGAAGCGGCCGAGCGCGCCGTCTCGATCCTCGACCACCGGCCCGATCTCGGCGCGGACTACCTCGCGCTGGCCGACGAGATCCTCGAGCGGTTGAAGATGCGCGACGCCCGAGACCGGCTGAAGGCGCTCGTGGAGGCCTAGCCGGATGGCGCGCAGGCACATCGCGGTCGCCGCCGTGGTACTCGCCGTGGCCCTCGTGGCCGGCACTTCGCTGCTGCTCACGCGCGGCCCGGGCCAGGGGGACGCGGAGCCCTCGGCGAGCATCCGTCCGGCGCAGGAGGTCTCCCGCACGCCGACGCAGCGTCCGGAGAACAACCGCCAGTGGCCGCTCGGCGCGCGCCTCGTGCGCCGCGTGCAGCTGCGCGAGCGCCCCGGCGGCCCCGTCGTGCGCGCACTCGGCACACGCACGGGCTACGGCTCGGAGCGCGTGCTGGCCGTCGTCGCGCGCCGGCCCGGCTGGCTCGGCGTGTTGTCGCACTACATGCCCAACTCGCGCGCGGGCTGGATTCCGGCCGACGGCGCGCAGCTGCGCTACCAGCCCTACACGCTGCACGTCGACCTCTCCGACCTGCGGCTCGTCGTGCGCCGCCACGGGAAGATCGTGCGCCGCGTCAAGGTCGCCATCGGCCGCGCCGGCCACGAGACGCCGACGGGGCGCTTCGCGATCACCGACGCGCTGCGCGTCAGCAACTCCGGCGGCCCGTATGGCTGCTGCGCGCTCGCGCTCACCGGCCGCCAGCCGAACCTCCCGCGCGGCTGGACCGGCGGCGACCGCATCGCGATCCACGGCACGAGCAACGAGGACTCCCTCGGCACGCCCGCGAGCGCCGGCTGCCTGCGCGCCAGCGACGGCGACATGCGCTGGCTCATGAAGCGCGCCACGGTGGGCACGCCGGTACGCATCCGGGCCTAGCCCTTTCGCGAAGCTTCCTACAGCGCGCGCACGTCGGCGCCCTGCGACTCGAACGGCGCGCGCAGCACCTCGGCCCAGCCCTCGGCCTCCCGGCGCAGCCGGCCGACGACGGCGCCCGTGGCGTCGGCGTGCGTCCAGAAGAGGACCGTCGGGCCGGCGCCGGAGATCGTCGCCCCGATCGCGCCGAACTCGCGGGCGCGCCGCAGCAGCGCCATCGACTGCGGAAACAGGTGCGCCCGGTAGGGCTGGTGCAGGCGATCCTCGAGGCCGCGCCCGATCAGGCTGAAGTCGGCGGTCGCCAGCCCGAGCGTCAGCAGCGCGCCGCGGCCGACGTTGGCGACCGCGTCGGCCATCGGCACCCGCTCGGGCAGCGCCTTGCGCGCAACCGCCGTGCGGACGGCGGCACGCGGCACGACGATGACCGCCTCGAGGCCGTCGGGCGCCTCCAAGCGCGTGACCTCCCCTTCGGTGACGATCACGAAGCCGCCGAGCAGCGCCGCCGCGGCGTTGTCGGGATGGCCCTCGAGTTCGGCGACGTGGCCGAGCAGATCCTCCTGGAGCTCGAACATGTGCGCCGCCGCCAGGACGCCGGCGGTGTACGCCGCCGCGCTGGAGCCCAGGCCGCCGGCGAGCGGCACCTCGGAGCGGATCCGGAACGTGAAGCGCTCCGGGGGGTGTAGCCGGGCGAAGCCGCGCACGCACAGGTTGCGGCGGTCGCGGGCGATGTCGAGCTTCGTCTCGACGCCGAAGCGGCCGGTCTCGACGACGTCGAGCTCCACATGCAGCGCCAGCGCCGCCGCGAACACGTCGAAGCCGGGCCCGAGGTTCGCCGACGACGCCGGCACGCGGACGAGCCGGCGGCGCTTGAGGGTCACCCGAGCACAGCCTCCTCGACGGCGGTCAGGTTCGGCTCGCAGGGGATCACGCCGCCGGCCTGGTGCAGCGCCGTCTCGGGGTCCTTCAGCCCGTGGCCGGTCAGCACGCAGGCCACGCGCGCCGCACCGTCGGCGCCATAGCGCAGCAACCCGGCGACCGACGCGGCGCTGGCGGGCTCGCAGAAGACCCCCTCACGCGCGGCGAGCAGGCGGTAAGCGGAGAGGATCTCCGCATCGGACACT
This sequence comes from Solirubrobacteraceae bacterium, assembly GCA_035936515.1. Classification (GTDB taxonomy): domain Bacteria; phylum Actinomycetota; class Thermoleophilia; order Solirubrobacterales; family Solirubrobacteraceae; genus CADCVQ01. The sequence goes on from DASYVZ010000380.1 coordinate 2,248, forward strand.
GCGCGCACCATCCCGCGCGACGCGGTCATCGCCTCCATCGCCTCCTCCCAGCGCGCGGGGTTGCCGATGCGGATCGCGCTCGCCACGGTCTCGGGCTGTTCGACGCGCTTGCCGAGCACGAGCGGCGCGGCGCCCTCCGCTTGGAAGCCGAACAGCCGCGGCGCCACGTCGAGCTCGGCGAAGCCCTTCCAGTACGCGGTGATGTTGCCGGCATTGCCGACCGGGATGCAGAGCGCGTCGAGCGTCTCGAGCTGCTCGATGATCTCGAAGGCGGCCGTCTTCTGGCCCTCGAGGCGGAAGCGGTTGACGGAGTTGACGAGCGCGATCGCCTGGCGGTCGGTGAGCGCGCGGACGAGCGTCAGCGCCTGGTCGAAGTTGCCGCGCAACGCGATCACGCGCGCACCGTGCATGAGCGCCTGGGCGAGCTTGCCCTGCGCGATCTTGCCCTCCGGGACGATGACCGCGCAGGTCAGGCCGCCGCGGGCGGCGTAGGCGGCGGCGCTCGCCGCGGTGTTGCCCGTCGAAGCGCAGATGACCGCCTTCGCCCCCTCGCGCACGGCGGCGCTGACGGCGCAGGTCATGCCGCGATCCTTGAACGAGCCCGTCGGGTTGAGCCCCTCGAGCTTCAGCCAGACCTCCGATTCGACGAGCTCCGAGAGGTGCGGCGCGTGGACGAGCGGTGTCGTGCCCTCGCCGAGCGAGACGACGGGATCGTCGGCGCAGAAGGGCAGGCGCTCGCGGTAGCGCTCCATGAGTCCAAGCATCGGGCAGCACCCTACTGGGAGGTCTGCGCACCGGACGGGCGCTGCCGGTGGGACGACTTCTAGACGAACTGCTCGTCGATGACGCGGATCGCGCGCGGCCGCGAGCGCAGGAAGTCCAGCGCCGCGATCTGCTCGACGGCCGCGAAGAACCGCGACTCGAGCACCGGGTGGACGACCATGACGAGCCGCGCCTTCTCCCCCAGTCCCTTCTGCACGACCGACTTGATCGACGCGCCGTGCTCGCCGAGGACGAGCGCGACCTGGGCCAGGACGCCGGGGCGGTCGGCGACCTCCATGTGCAGGTAGAAGGAGCACTGCACGTCGTCGACGATCTCCAGCGCCTGCGTCGTCTCGGGCGTCGAGGCGGGCGGGATCATCGCGCTGATGACGTCGCCGAGCACGGCGCTCGCCGTCTGCGGCCCGCCGGCGCCGGGGCCGGACATCGTGATCTCGGTGATCGCCTCGGACTCCACCGTGACGGCGTTGAACGGTCCGTGCACGCTGGCCAGCGGGTGGCCGGAGTACAGGAAGGCCGGGTGCACGCGAACCGCCAGCCTGCCGTCGACTCGCTCGGCGGTGCCGATGAGCTTCAGGCCGAGGCCGAGCTCGTGCGCGTACTCCATGTCGTCGGCCGTGATGTGCTCGATGCCCTCGTAGGTGACCTGGTCGATGTGCACCGGGGTCTCGAACGCCAGCCGCGCGATGATCGCCATCTTCGCGGCCGCGTCCCTGCCGTTGACGTCCTCGGTCGGATCGGCCTCGGCATAGCCGAGGCGCTGCGCGCCCGCGAGCGCGTCGGCGTACGAGCAGCCCGTGCGCGCCATCTCCGTGAGGATGTAGTTCGTCGTCCCGTTGACGATGCCGTGCACGCGATCGACGTGCGCTGCGGCGAGCGACTCCTGCAGGACGCGGATGACCGGCACCACGCCGGCGACGGCGGCCTCGAAGCGCAGCTGCACGCCGTGCTGGCGCGCGGCGCCCCAGAGCTCCTCCCCGTGGTGGCTGAGCAGCTGCTTGTTGGCGGTGACGACGTGGCGGCCGGAGCGCATCGCCCGCAGGACGAACTCGCGCGCGGGCTCCAGGCCTCCCATGAGCTCGACGACGAGGTCGCAGCCGTCGAGGATCTCGTCGAAGTCCCCGCGCGAGCGCGTCAGAACGCCGCTGATCTGCGGCCGCAGCCCGGTGATCGCGGTGACGTGCTCGGCGCGCTGCTCGAGCAGCTTCTCGAACGCGGTCCCGACCGTGCCGTGCCCGAGCAGCCCGATCCGGAAGATCTCGCAATCGGGCCTACTCGACATCGCGCGCGGCCAGATCGTCGTACGTCTCGCGCCGCACGACCACCCGGGCGTCGCCGTGGGAGACCATGATCACCGGCGGGCGCGGGACGCCGTTGTAGTTGTTGGCCATCGCATGACCGTAGGCGCCGGTGGCGGGAGTCACGATGACGTCGCCGACGCGCGGGTCGTCGAGCTCGACCTCGCGCACGATCACGTCGCCGGACTCGCAGTGCTTGCCGGTCAGCCGCGACAGCGTGCCGCCGCCGAAGCGGTCGGCGACCTGCGCCTCGTACACCGAGCCGTAGAGCATCGGGCGCAGGTTGTCGGACATCCCGCCGTCGACGCCCACCCACGTCGAGACGTTGCGCTTGACGCTCTGCACCGTGTAGAGCGTGACCGTCGAGTTCGCCACGAGCGCGCGCCCGGGCTCGTCGAGGATCCGCTTGCCGGGGCCGAGCACGCGGTTGACCGCGTCGACCTTGGCGGCGACGTAGTCGGCGATGCGCGGAGGCTCCTGACCGGCGGTATACGCCACCCCGAGGCCGCCGCCGAGGTTGTACGTGCTGAAGTCGCCCAGCGGGGCGATCGCCTCGATCGCCCGGCGAAACGGCTCGAGCTCGAGGATCTGCGAGCCGATGTGCATGTGCAGCCCGACCAGGTCGAGCTGTTCGCTGCCCTGGACTCGCGCGATCGCGGCCGGCGCCTGCGCCATCGAGAAGCCGAACTTCGAATCCGCCTGGCCGGTCGAGATCTTGTCGTTCGTGCGCCCGCGCACGCCGGGCGTCACGCGCAGCAGGACCGGCTGCGGCTCACCGTCGCCGACGACCGCCTCGAGGCGCTCGATCTCGTCGTGGTTGTCGATGACGATGTGGCCGACGCCCGCGTCGCGCGCGAACCGCAGCTCCGCGACGGACTTCGCGTTGCCGTGCATGTAGATCCGCGCCGGGTCGAAGCCGCCGCGCAGGGCCAGCGAGAGCTCGCCGCCGGACGCGACGTCGCAGGCGATGGCCTCCTGCGCGAGGACGCGGTAGATCGCCGTGCACGGAAACGCCTTGGAGGCGAAGAGCACGTCGAAGTCCTTCGTCCGGGCGCGAAAGGCCTCGACGAACGTCTGCGCGCGAGCGCGCAGGTCGTCCTCGGAGACGATGTAGGCGGGCGTGCCGAACTCCCGGGCCAGTTCGAGGGCGTCGCAGCCGCCGAGCTGCAGGCGGCCGTCGGCGTCGATGCTGCTGTCGATCGGATAGGCCTGCGAGAGCTGTGTGCGGGTGGGCGGCATGCGGCTCGCAGAGTATGCGAGTGCGCTCGTGTGCAGATCCCGGAGGCTGAGCCTCTGAAACCTGCACCGCGCGTGCGCCCGGCTCGCGCGACGCGGCGGCTCAGGCGTGGGGCAGCGTCTGGCCGTCACCCATGGCGCGCTCGCGCCGGCCGTCGCGATCGTGCGGGTTCATCAGGAAGATCTCGACGGCGACATCCGGCTCATGCAGGTTGTCGCTGAGGAACGCTTCGACGGTGCGGCCGGTGAGCGACTCGATCGCACGGACGAGGTCGTCGCGCATCGTGTCCTGGAAGGCGCGGCGCATCGCGAGCACCTCTGTCGCCTGGCCGCGGTCGGCGAGCGTGCGCTCGGCCTTCGTGAGGTGTCGCGCAGGGTCACGACGATCGTGTCGGCGCCGATCGTCGTACGCGCCTTGGTCGGCCGCGATTCGCCCGCAGCGCGAGTCTCTGCGCGCTGGCTAAGTGAGAACTGTTTTCGATAAGCTCGGAGGTGTGCGCTGGCTGACCGACCCGCTCGCGATCCCGTTCATGCAGCGCGCGCTGCTGGCGACGCTCCTGCTGGCGGTGGCGGCCGGCCTGCTGGGGACGTGGATCGTCCTGCGGCGCCTGGCGTTCTTCGTCCACGCGACGGGCACCGCGACCTTCCCCGGGCTTGTCGTCGCGGGACCGTGGGGCATCGCCCCCCCGCTCGCGGCCCTCGGCGCGGGGCTCGGGTTCGCCGGCCTGCTGTCGCGCATCACCCGCCGCGGCGCGACGGGCGCCGACGCCGCGACCGGGCTGCTGCTGACGGCCGCGCTCGCGCTCGGCGTGATCCTCGCCAGCGACGTCTATCGCTCCGGGGC
>DASYVZ010000381.1:0-1961 GCA_035936515.1 Solirubrobacteraceae bacterium
ACGTCGACGATCGCCAGCGAGCCGTTGCCGCCACCGTTGCGCAGCAGCTCGTTGACGTCGCCGGGATCGACCTCGGCGACCTGGTTCTTGATCTGGCGGATGAACTCCGCGCCGGACGGGCTCACTTGAATCTCCTCAAAGCTGGTCGGACTTCCCTTGCTTCAGAAAGTATAGCGGCGTGCCTTCTCGCTCAAGTGTTCCCGCGAAGTGCAAGAACGGATCAAAAATGCCGAAAGGGGCGTCCCGTGCTGCGGCGGGACGCCCCTTCTCGGGCCGGATCTGTGGCGGTTCTGGAGGAAACCTTTGTGGAGGGACTGACCCGAGCAGTATCGGTGATCGCGTCGGTTGCCGACATAGGGTCCAGACCCCAATGCGCAGAACCCCGTTGCTTTCGCAGGTGTTGGCCGTCAACACCCTCCTCGTCGTCGGAACCGTGTTCGCCGCGAGCGTCACGGCGCGCCTGGACCTCGCCGACTCCGCCGGCGAGCGCCAGTTTCTCGTGCTGATCGCGGCGATCCTCGCGACGCTGCTGGCCAACAACTTCATCATGCGCCGCCGCTTCGCCCCGCTGGAGTCGCTGACGCGGACGATGGAGTGCGTCGACCTGACGCTGCCGGGCACGCGCGCGCAGGCCTACGACGGCGAGTCGGAGGACGTCTCGCGCCTGCGCGAGTCCTTCAACCTCATGCTCTCGCGCCTGGAGGACGAGCGCGTCGGCAGTGCCACCGCCGTGCTGCGCGCGCAGGAGGCCGAGCGTGCCCGCGTCGCTCGTGACCTGCACGACGAGGTCAACCAGGCGCTCACGGCCGTTTCGCTGCGCCTCGCCGCGACCGCCGAGCACGCCCCGGGGGAGTTCGCCGAGGAGCTCAAGGAGACCCAGCGCCTCACCAACCAGGCGATGCAGGAACTGCTCGGCCTGGCTCGCGAGCTGCGTCCGTCGGCGCTTGACGATCACGGTCTGATGCCGGCCCTGCGCACGCAGGTGCGGCTGTTCGGCGAGCGCTGGGGCATCCCCGCGCAGTTCGCCGCCGACGGCCTGCGCCCGCTGCTGGGCGACTTCGAGCAGCTCGTCGTCTACCGCGTCGTGCAGGAGGCCCTGTCGAACATCGCGCGCCATGCGAACGCCAACCGGGTCAAGGTGACGGTGCTCGGATGCAACGCCGCCGAGTTGAAGGTCACGATCACCGACGACGGCGACGGCTTCGATCCCGATCGGCTGCGCGACGGGCGCTCCGGGCTCGCCGGGATGCGGGAGCGGGCGCTGCTGGCCGGCGGGCGCCTGGACATCAGGACGGCGCCTGGCGAAGGCACGGCCGTCGAGCTGACCGTTCGCTCCCGCGGAGCGCGCTGTTGCTCGACCGTCGCCGCGGTCGCCGCGGAAGGTCAGAGCTCGCGATGAGGCTCCTGATCGCCGACGACCACGGCATCGTGCGCGGCGGCCTGCGGCTGCTGCTCGACCGCCAGGCCGACATGGAGGTCGTCGCCGAGGCCGGCGACGGCGTCGAGGCCGTCGAGATGGCGCTGCGCGAGCGGCCCGACATCTGCGTGCTCGACGTCTCGATGCCGCGCATCACCGGTCTGCAGGCGACGGTCGAGATCAAGTCCCATGCGCCGGACATCGCGGTGCTCGTGCTCTCGATGTACGACGACGAGCGCTACCTCTTCGAGGCGCTGCAGGCGGGCGCCGCGGGATACGTCCTCAAGCAGGAGGCCGACACCGCGCTCGTCGAGGCCGTGCGCGCGGTATGGCGTGGCGAGCCGTTCATGACGAACGCCGCCGAGCAGTCGCTGCTGCGCGAGTGGATGGAGGACGACTCCACCGGGCCCGTCGAGCCGCTGACGCTGCGCGAGCGCGAGGTGCTCAAGCTCATCGCCGAGGCGCACACGAACAAGCAGATCGGCGCGACGCTGCACCTCTCCGAGAAGACGGTCGAGTCACATCGCGCGAACCTCATGCGCAA
>DASYVZ010000382.1:0-4597 GCA_035936515.1 Solirubrobacteraceae bacterium
CCCGCCTTGATCGTCAGGACCGATCCCTTCGGGCTGATCCGGATGCGCACCTCGGTATCGCCGTCGAGCGCGATATAGCCCTGGCGGATGGGCTCGCGTCGCGCGAAGCGCATCGTCGGCGGCACGTCGCTCAGCAGGAACTTGCGCTCGATCTCCATTGCGCCTCCCATGCGTGTGGATACTGGCTCATCGGCGACCTCGCGCGAGCGCGATGCGCTTGCGCCGCCCGGCTCCCCATTCCGGTCGGTTCGACGTGAAGCGGTACATCGCGGCGGGCCGCCCGGGTCCGGTGGCGCGCTGCTCGCCGGTGGCCTCGATCAGGCCCGTCGCCTTGAGGTCCCGGCCGAACGTCGCGGGGTCGTAGCGGGCTTGAGCGATCGCCTCGTAGACGCGGCGCGCCTCGCTGAGCGTGAACGCACCCGGCAGCATGCCGACCATGATGTTCGACCACCACAGCTTCCCCTCGAGGCGCTCGACCGCCGCGTCGAGCACCTCGCGGTGGTCGAACGCCAGCGGCATGTCGCCGCGGGCCCAGATCCACAGCGCGCTCGGGTCCGGCACGACGGTGGCCGGCGGCACCGGCGCGAGATAGGCGATCGAAGGGATCCAGCCACGTGGGTCGCGGCCAGGGTCGGCGAACGCGCCGAGCTGCTCGACGTACGGCGCCTCGAGCCCCGTCTTCTCGTGCAGCTTGCGCTGCGCGGTCTCCAGCGGGCGCTCGCCGACGCCGACAAAGCCGCCGGGCAGCGCACGCTCGTCGGCCTCGCGCGCGACGGTGAGCGCGAGCAGGTGGCCCTCGCGCACGGTCAGCACGACGACATCGGTCGCCAGCGCGGCGGGGGCCGCGTAGCCCTCGCTGTTGGTCGCCGTCCACTGCACCGGCCAAGAGCTTAGGCTGTCACCGGGGAGAACTGGTCACAGCGCCCAATACGCCCCGACGGTCCGTCGAGGTCGGCGCTAACCGCGCTGAGCATGCGGGTACGCCCCTGCGCACCCCACCGAAGGAGAGCGCATGTCAGACGGAAAGATCGACGAGACCAAGGGCCGCGGCAAGGAGGCGGTCGGTGACCTCACCGGTGACGAGGAGCTCAAGGACGAGGGCAAGGTCGACCGCGCCTCGGGCACGGTCAAGGACAAGGTCGGTGGCGTCGCCGACAAGGCCAAGAAGATGCTGCGCAAGGACTGACGCCGGCCGCCAGGGTCGCGCGCGTCAGGCTGGAAGGCCCAGGATCGTGCGCGCCTCGGCGGGCGTCGCGATCGGCCGGTCGAGCTCGGCCGCGATCCGGACGACGCGCTCGACGAGGGCGCCATTCGTCGCGGGTTCGCCGCGCCGGAACCAGAGGTTGTCCTCCAGGCCCGTGCGCACATGACCGCCGGCGAGGATGCAGTAGGCGTTCAGCGGTAGCTGCGCGCGCCCGATCGCGCACACCGACCACGGCCAATCGGACGGGATCATCCGCCGCAGGTGCTCGAGCATCGCGACGTTCGCCGGCACGCCGCTGCCGGGCACGCCGAGCACGAACTGCATCACCATCGGCTCATCGAGCAGGCCCTCGTCACGAAGCTGCAGCGCGAGCCCGACGTGGCCGGTGTCGAAGCACTCCACCTCGGGGCGCACGGCGAACGTGCGGAACTTCTCGGCCATGCGCCGCAGGAACGGCAGGTCGCCCTCGAAGAGCTGCTCGCGGAAGTTGATCGAACCGCAGTCGAAGCTCGCCATCTCGGGGGCCAGCTCGAGCGGCCCGAGCCGCTCGTCGCGCACAGCGCGCCCGCCCGCGCTGCCACAGGAGAGGTTGATGATCGCCTCGCAGCCGGCGTCGCGCAGCGCGTCGACGAGGCCGCGGTAGGCCTCGCGGTCCTGGGTCGGCGTGCCGTCGGGCTCACGCGCGTGCAGATGGACGACGGCCGCCCCCGCGCGCCACGCGGCGAGGGCGTCGGCGACGATCGCCTCGGGCGTGGCGGGCAGGTTCGGCCGGCGGTCCGGATCGGCGTCGATCGATCCGGTGATCGCGCACTGGATGACGACCGGATCGGCCATCGGCTCCAACGAACGGTCTGCGGTCTGGTGCCGTGGTCGCGTCAGGAGGCGTTGACGGCCGAGATGTCGATGGCGAGCTTGACCTTGTCGGAGACGAGGGTGTTGCCGCTGCCGAGCATCTGGTTGAACTTCATCTCGTAGTCGCCGCGGTTGAGCTGGCCGGTGACCTCGAGGCCCACGCGCTCGCTGCCCCACGGGTCCGTCTCCGTTCCCTGGATCTCGGCGTGGAAGGTCTCCTCGTTCGTGACGCCGTTGATCGTCAGGTCGCCGGTGATCTTCAGCACGTCCTCGTCGAGCTGCTCGATGGACGTCGACTCGAAGGTGATCTCCGGGTTCGTCTCGGCGTTGAAGAAGTCGGCCGAGCGCAGATGGTCGTCGCGGCCAGGCTCACCGGTGTCGATCGACGCGGTCTTGACCTTCCCGAACGCGCGGCTCGAGGCGAGGTCCTCGCCGATCTCCAGCGTGCCCTCGAACTCCTTGAACTCGCCGCGGACGGTGGCGATGCCGAGGTGCTTGACGGCGAAGCCGACCTTCGAATGCGCGGCGTCGACGGTCCAGGTTCCGGTCGGGGCGATGGTTGCGGTGCTCATCTCGGTGCCTCCCGAAGTTCATGTGTAATTGCTTGCTAGGGCAACCATAGCAAAGATAGTTGCGGGCGCAACCTTCCGCGCTATCCTCACGGACAGAGACCGATGCCCGAGGATCCGACCCGCAAACCTCAAGCGCGCAGCTGCTCGTACGAAACCGACGAAGACGGCCTGGCGCACTGGACCGAGGCGCACGCCGACGCCTGGATCGGCTTGCTCGAGACGCACAAGCAGCTCACGCGGGCGCTGGACGCCGAGCTCACCGCCAAACACGGGCTCAGCCTCAGCGCTCTCGAATTGCTCGCGCGGCTTGCCGCCGCCGACGACCGCCAGATGCATCTCACCGCCCTTGCCGGCGCCTCCGGCCTCAGCCTCAGCCGCGTCTCGCGGATCATCGGGATGCTCGAGGAGCGCAAGCTCGTCGATCGCCATGCGTGCCCCGCCGACGCGCGCGCCGTCCACGCGCAGATCAACGGCGACGGCCTCGCGCTCGTGCGCACCGCTCAGGCGACGCATTTCGCCTCGGTGCAGGCGATGTTCTTCGACCAGCTCGGCGAGAGTGAGATCCAGACGCTCGCGCAGGTGTTCGGGCGCTTCGCGCCGCGCTCGGCCGCTGCCTGCGATACGGGCGATGAGCGATGACCGCCCGCGATCCGGCGCAGCGCGAAGCGAACGCCGCGCTCGCCCCGGGCGAGATCTCGCCACTGACGACGATGGGTGCCGTGCACCTGACCGTGGCGGACCTCGAACGCTCGCTGAACTACTACCGCGGCGTCGTCGGGCTCCGCGTGCTCGACGCGGGTGCCGGCGTCGCGTCGCTGGGCGTCGCCGAGCGTGAGCTGCTCGTGCTCGTCGAGGCGCCCGGCGCACGGCCGGCGGTCGGCTACAGCGGCCTGTACCACTTCGCGCTGCTGCTCGGGCAGCGCAGCGACCTGGCGCGCTGGCTGGCGCACGCCGCGCGCGATCGCGTGAATCTCGCCGGGCTCGCCGACCATTTCGTCAGCGAGGCGCTGTACCTCAGCGACCCCGACGGCCACGGGATCGAGATCTACTGGGACCGGCCGCGCGAGGTCTGGGAGGGACAGGTCGCCGCGCGCATGACGACGCTGCCGCTCGACGTCGACAGCCTGCTCGGCGAGCTCGACGACCCGGCCGCGGAGCCGTTCGACGGGCTCACCCACGAGACGGTGATGGGCCACGTGCACCTCAAGGTGGCCGACATCCCGCAGACCGTCGCCTTCTATCGCGACGTGCTCGGGTTCGCCCTCATGGCCCAGCTCGGTGCGCAGGCTGCGTTCCTCAGCGCCGGCGGCTATCACCACCATCTCGGGGCGAACACCTGGGAGAGCCGCGGCGCGAGCGCGCCGCCACCCCGCCTCGCAGCCCTGCGCCACGCGACGATCGTGCTGCCCGACGAGCGCGAGCGCGAGCGCGTGCTCGCGCGGGCAGACGCGGCGGGACGGGTGCAGGACGGGCCGGACGGGACGGTCGTCCGCGACCCGTCGGGCAACGCGCTCGTGCTCGTCTAGATCGCCGAGACCGGCGACACCAGCACCGAGCACGGCGCCCCGCGCACGATCCGCTCGGCGACCGGCCCGAGGCCGCGCCGCGCGGCGTCGGGTCGCCGTCCGACCACGACGAGGCTCGAGTCGTAGTCCTGCGCGAGCTGGCAGATGTGCGCCCCGATGTTCGCTCCGCATGCGACGTCGACCACGGGCTCGGCACCCGTCTGCTCGATGAGCGCGATCGACAGCTCGGCGAGCCGGTGGCGCGTGTGCGACCCGTAGCCTCGGCCTTGCACGTGGACGAGGTGCACGTATCCGGCACAGGCGGCGGCGATCGAGCCCGCGAGACCGACGACCGCGGCGGCGCCGGCGTTGTCGTCGACGGCGACGAAGATCCGCGGCCGGGTGCCGTCAGCGCGCGCGCCGGCACGGGCGACGAGCACCGGCCCGCTGGCACGACCGGCGAC
>DASYVZ010000383.1:0-10025 GCA_035936515.1 Solirubrobacteraceae bacterium
GCCGAGTCGACGATTCTACGCCATCGTCTTCGGCACCGCCCTCGCTGCTCGTCTCGGGCGAGGCGGCCGGCGCCTCGTCCGACGGGGCGTCGAGCATCGTCGCCGTCGCCGACGTGCGGCCGGCGTGGTCGATGCGCACGAGGCGCCTGGCGCCGACGAAGCGCCCGCCACCGGCGACGCTGATGATGTAGCCGTCGATCTTGGCGACGGCGTCGTCGACGTCGTACATGTGCGGCTCGATGATGTGCACGAGCACCTCGTCGCCCTCGCGGAACGGCACCGCGCGCTCCATGACCTCCTCGCGCGAGCCCTCCATGAGGATGTCGAAGTGGTCGAGCGGGAGGCCCTCGGTCCCCGTGAAGTGAAAGCGCCGCCCGGTCTCCTCCTCGAGCGCGTGCAGGACGCGCTTGGCGTTGCCGGTGAATACGGCGCTGACGCGCGGGTTCATCTGCACGAGGAACGCCTCGTGCTTCTTGGGCGCCTTCTTCGTGATGACGCGCAGGCGGCGCTCGAACTCGATCGCGATCGTCTCCTCGGACTTGATCACGCCGTCGCCGTCGCACGTCGGGCACGGGCGGGAGATGATCTCGCGCACCCCCTCGGTGACGTTCTGGCGCGTCATCTCGACGAGCCCGAGCTTGGAGATCTCGGCGGTGAACGTCTTCGTGCGGTCCTCGTCGAGCGTCTTGCGCAGGGTCTTGAGCACCGCGTCGCGGTTGCGCGCGCGGGCCATGTCGATGAAGTCGATGACGATGATCCCGCCGATGTCGCGCAGGCGCAGCTGGTTGACGACCTCCTCGGCGGCCTCGAGGTTCGTCGTCGTGATCGTGTCCTCCAGGCGCGCGCCCTTGCCGCGGCCGATGAACGAGCCCGAGTTGACGTCGATGACCGTCAGCGCCTCGGCGTAGTCGATGATCAGGTAGCCGCCGCTGGGCAGGTCGACGCGGCGCGTCATGAGGCCGTCGATGACCTTCTCGACCCCGTAGGCGGCAAACAGCGAGGCCTTGTCCTCGTAGATCTCGACGCGGTCGACAAGCTCCGGTGCTGTGCGGGTGAAGAACGAGACGAGGCGCTGGTGCTGCTTGGGATCGTCCACGATCGCGCGCTCGAAGTGCTCGGAGAAGATGTCGCGCACCACGCGCACCGAGAGGTCGGCCTCCTGGAAGACGAGCCCCGGCGCCGGGGTCTCCTCGACGCGCTTCTGAAGGACCTCGTGCAGCTTGAAGAGGTACTGCAGCTCGCGCTCGAAGTCCTCGCGCTTGGCGCCGCTGGCGGCGGTGCGGATGATCGCGCCGCCACCGCGCAGATCCAGCCCCTTCGTCTCGCGGCGCAGGCGCTCGCGCTCGCGGTCGTCGAGCCGGCGCGAGACGCCGACGCCCTCGCCCATCGGGGCGTAGACCATGTAGCGGCCGGCGATCGTCAGCTCCATCGACAGACGGGCGCCCTTGCTCTTCAGCGGGTCCTTGACGACCTGCACGACGATCTCCTGGCCGGGCTTGATGAGCTCGGTGATCTTCGAGCCCCCCTCCTTGCCACGGCCGCGGCGACCGACGTCGACGCCCGGCACCACGATCTCGTCGACGTGCAGGAAGCCGTTCTTGTCCAAGCCGATGTCGACGAAGGCAGCCTCGAGACCGGCCAGGACGTTGTCGACCTTGCCCTTGTAGATGTTGCCGACGATCGAGCGCGCGCCGCGGCGCTCGAAGTACAGCTCCGCGACGCGGTAGCCGTCGGCGGGGTCAGGCTTCTTCGAACGCGTCGGCGGCTTGTCGGCGCCTGCGGCGCTCGGGCTACCCGATGCTTCCAGAAGCGCGACGCGGGTCTCCCCACGGTCGACGCTGACCAGCAGTTGCTTCTTCATGAGTGAAGGGTCCTTTGCTCAGAATGGGAGCCCCCGGCGTTTGGTTGCAGCAGCGAAGCGCCCTTGCGCATAGATCGACTGCAGCAGGCCGATGGCCAAAAGCGTGGCGAGCACCGAGCTGCCGCCGTATGAGAACAGCGGCAGTGGGATCCCGGTGATGGGCATGATCCCCACGTTCATGCCGACGTTGATGAAGACCTGAAACAGGAGCATGGCCACGACGCCCCCGGCGATCAGCGCGCCGTAGAGGTTCTTGGCCATGGTGAGAATCCGCAGACCGCGCCAGACGAGCAGCGCGTACAGCGAGAGGAGCAGGCCCGCACCGGCAAATCCCCAGCGCTCGCCAACGACGGCGAACGCGAAGTCCGTGCGTTCCTCGGGAAGGAAGTTCAAGGTCGCCTGCGTCGCCAGCTTGCCGCGGCCGGTCTTCTGGCCCGAGCCGATCGCGATGCGCGCCTGGTTCTGCTGATAGCCGGCGTCGCCGGAGACCTCCGACGGCGACAGAAACGACGTCAGGCGCGAGGACTGCTCGGGCGTCAGCACGGTCACTCCGACCGCCGGTGCCGCCGACAGCACGAGCGCGATCGAGACGACGCCGAGCGTGACGAGGCCGGCGAAGTGCCGCCAGCTCACGCCGGCGACGAACAGCGCGGCGAAGAGGATCGCGATGTAGACGAGGCCCGAGCCGAGGTCCGAGACCATGACGAACATCGCCGGCACCATCCCGATGAGCACGAGCCGCGCCGTCGTGTCGCGCTCGCCCAGGCGCCGCGCGTGGTCGACCACGAAGGCGGCGAGCGCGGCGATCAGCAGCACCTTGCCGAGCTCGGAGGCCTGCACCTCGAAGAAGGGCAGCTGGATCGCGCGCCGCGAGCCACGCGTCACGCCACCGAAGACGGCGACGAGCAGCAGGCCGGCCATCATCAGCCCGTAGATCCCGTACTTCAGCTCGCGAAAGCGCGAGTAGTCGATCCGGCTCAGGACGACGGCCAGCAGCGTGCCGATGGCGAAGAACACGCCTTGTCGCGTTACGTAGTAGTGCGGATCGCCCGGAACGTCTTGGCTCGTGGATGCGTTGAGGGTAACGAGCGAGGCGGCCATGAGGCCGATCGCCGCCAGCGCGAGCAGCGGGTCGAAGGGCAGGCGCAGGCCCGCGGGCAGTCGGCTTGCGCCCGGCTCGTTCACTGCGACTGGTCCTCGCCCGCCGCGCAGCCGACCTGCTGCTCGTAGAACTTCGCGAGCATCCGGCAGGCGATCGGCGCGGCCGTCGCGGCGCCGAAGCCGCCCTCCTCGACCGTGACCGCCACCACGATCGGCCGCTTCGGATCGGGCACGTAGGCGACGTACCACGACTGGTCGGCCTTCGGCTGGCGCTCGGCGGTGCCCGTCTTTCCGTGCACGGGATACGCGCCGTGATTCCAGCCGGCGAAGACGTCGGCCGACGTGCCGCCCGGGGCGCTCGCGGCAAGGTGCAGCCCGCGCGCGACCGCCTGGCGGTCCGCCTCGTCGATGTCGACGCGGCGCGCGGGGTCGCGCTCGATGCGCTGCACGAGCTCGCCGTTGGCGCGCAGGATCTCCAGGCCGAGGTGCGGCACGACGACCTTGCCCTTGTTGGCGATCGCCGCGTAGGAGACGGCGAGCTGCAGCGGCGTGGCCTGTAGATCGCCCTGGCCGATGGCGAGGTTCACCGTGTCGCCGAGGTTGTACTCGCGCAGGTCGGAGATCCCGCAGCCCTTGGCGCCCGCGGCGAAGACGTTGACCGTCAGCGAGATGCCCTTCTCCTTGCGGCAGTCGCGCTCGATCTGGTTGATGTCCTCGCGCCACTGCTTGTCGGGGATGACGCCGTCGTCCTCGCCGGGCAGGTCGATGCCGGTCGCCCGGCCGAAGCCCAGCTTGCGCGCGTAGCGCTGGATGACGTGGTCGTCGCCCGGGCTGTAGAACGCGCTCATCCCGAGCGTGTAGAAGTAGACGTCGGAGGAGACCTGGATCGCCCGCGCGAGGTCGACGGGCCCGTACTTGGCGTCGCGGGCGTTGCAGCGCTCGGCCTCGCCGACGGTGATGCAACCGGTGTCGTTGATCGTCGTACCGGGCGTGATGAGCCCCTTCTCCAGGCCCGCGAGCGCGGTGATCGCCTTGAACGTCGAACCGGTCGGGTACTGGCCGGCGATCGCGCGGTTGAAGAGCGGCTTACCGGTGTCCTCGCCGGTCAGCGCCTCGTAGCGCTCCTGCGTGAACGGCTTGGTCAGGACGGCGGGATCGAAGGTCGGATGCGAGGCCATCGCCAGGATCGCGCCGTCGCGCGGGTCCAGCGCGATCGCCGCTCCCGGCCGGCCCCCGCCGATCTCGGCCAGCCTCGTCTGCGTCGTGCGCTGCAGGCTGAGGTCCAGCGAGAGGCGCAGGCGCTGGCCGGCGATCGGCTCGTCGTTCTTCAGGCGCGGGTTGGGGGCCGGGCGTCCGAACGCGTCGACCTGGATGCGCTGCTTGCCGTCGACGCCGCGCAGATAGCGGTCGTAGGCGCGCTCCAGGCCATCCTTGCCGATGATCGTCCCCGTCGGGACGCCGCGGAAGCGCGGATCCTTCTTCTCCTTGGGGCTGATCTCGCCGATCGTGCCCAGGATCTGCGCCGCCAAGGAGTCGTTGGGGTAGTCGCGCACGTACGTCTGGTCGACGGTCACGCCGGAGAAGAGCTCGGGGCGCTCGGAGATGAACGCCAGCGTCGACAACGGCACATCGGTCTTCAGGCGCACGTTGGAGTACGGCACGAGCACCAGCGAGCGCACGACGCGCCGGTGGATCTCGCTCCCCGGCAGGTTCAGGACGCGCCCGAGGCGCTGATAGCGCTCGCGCAACTCGGCCGTCGGGGTCCGCGGGATCGGGATCGGGTCGCCGCGCTGGCCCTTGGGCCTGGCCGCGCGCTGGTTGACGTCGAAGGCCCACTTGGCGGCCAGCTCGCGCTCCTCCTCGGGGAGCTTCGCGGGGTCGAGCTCGACGACGACGGCCACCTTGTTGGCCACGATCGTCTTGCCGCTGCGGTCGACGATCTTGCCGCGCGGCGCCTGGATGCTCACCTCGCGCACGCGGTTGACCGTCGCCTGCGCGAGGAACTTGTCGCCCGACAGCACCTGCAGGTACCACAGGCGGAAGAAGACGATCGCGAAGAGCGCGAACGCGACGCCGCCGAGGATCGCCACGCGCAGCGCGAGCTGCGGCGTGATCGGGGCGCGGCGATCGCCGGAGGACTCCATCATCAGCGCCGGACCTCCGGGCCGCGAGAGAGCGGGCTCAGGCCGCCGGTCGTGTAGGCGCGGTGGCGCCGGCGGCGCCGGTCGTCGGGCATCGCGGGCTGCAACCAGCGGCGCACGAGCGCGTAGAGCGGCAACGCCAGCAGCGTGTTGACGACGAGCGTCGCGAGCAGCTGGCGGATGAGCGCCCACGAGACCGGCGCGTCGACGCCGAGCAGGAACTGCAGGAGCGCGAAGCCCGCGCCGAAGGCGAGTGTCGCGGCGGCGCCGACCGCGAGCGGGACGAGCGTCCCCTCGGGGTCGCGCGCCTCGCGCAGGCGCCCGGCGCCGTAGCCGACGGCCAGCAGCACGAGCGAGGAGACGCCGAGCGTCTGCAGCGCGACGACGTCCGCGAACAGCCCGACGCCGAAGCCGAAGACACCGCCCGCCAGCGAGCCGCACAGCAGCCCGACGGCCATCACGAGCAGCGGCGACAGGTCGGCGTTGGCGCCGGCGATCGGCAGCTGCGACACCGCCGCCGTCTGCACGACGACGCCGAGCATGCCGAGGGCGGCGAGGCGCAGGAGCAGTTGCGGCGTCAGCGCGATCACGAGTCGGGCCCGCGCGGTCGCGTGAGGATCTGCACGAAGTCCAGGCTGCGCACGTCGGCGTACGGGCGCAGGTGGATCTCCTGTGTGTCGGTGCCCTCGTGGACGATCCGCGTGACCTCGCCGATGGGCAGGCCGACGGGATAGCGCGACGCCGCGTGGTCGTCGGGCTCGGTGCCGCGCGTCACGACGCGGTCGCCCACGCGGATGCGCGCGTTCGGCTGCGTGAAGTTCAGGACGAGATCGGTCGGGTTGCCGGCGCTCGCGGGCTCGACGATGCCGAACTCCTGACGGCGGCCTGCGCGCGCTGGGACCTTCGTCGAGGCGTCGGTGATGAGCGTCACCTGCGACGAACCGCCGAAGACCTCGGTCACGCGCCCCACCAGAGCTTCCTCGTTGATGACCGGATGGCCCACTTTCACCCCGTCGTCGGATCCCTTGTCGACGCGGATCGTGGCGTACCAGACGGTCGGCGACTGGAAGATGACGCGGCCGGTCTTCGGGCCGAGCTTGTCGAGGCCGAGCGCCCCGTTGAGCTGGAAGAGCTTGCTGAGGCGGTCGTAGTCGGCGTTGCGGGCCTCGCTCTGGGCCACCTCCGTGCGCAGGCGGTCGCGCTCGCGACGCAGCTCCTCGACCTGACCCTTGGCCGCGATCGTGTCGCCGAACCAGCCGAACAGGTCGCGGACGGGCTTCAACGCCCGGCTGGCGCCCTCCTGGACGGGACTGAGAACCTCGCTCGTGCCACGCTGCACCGAGTGCAGCGCGCCACTGCCCGATTCACCGAAGTACGCGGTGAGCAGGATCAGCGAGCAGGCGACGAGCAGTCCGAGGACTGCCCGGCGCCGACGGACGGTCTTGTCATACACGTGGGCGTTGACTCCAAGGGGCGTTAGTAGCGGCGACGGCGGTTCTTCGAGTTACCGCGGTTCGTGCGGTGGATGACCTCGAACTCCTCCAGCGAGCGGCCCGAGCCGACCGCGACGCACGTCAGCGGCGACTCGGCGAGGTGGCAGGGCATCTGGGTCTCCTCGCGCAGGCGCTCGTCGAGCCCCTGCAGCAGCGAGCCCCCGCCGGCGAGCATGATCCCGCGATCCATGATGTCCGAGGACAGCTCGGGCGGCGTGCGGTCGAGCGTCTCCTTGACCGCGTCGATGATCTGCGACAGCGGCTCCTCGAGCGCCTGGCGGATCTCCTCGCTCGTGAGCACGACGGTCTTGGGCAGGCCCGACACCATGTCGCGGCCGCGGATCTCGGCCTGCACCTCTTCCTCCATCGGGTGCGCTGAGCCGATCTCGAGCTTGACCTCCTCGGCCGTCTGCTGGCCGATGAGCAGCTTGTACTCGCGCTTGGCGTAGTTGATGATCGCCTCGTCGAGCTCGTCGCCGCCGATGCGGATCGACTGCGAGACGACGATGCCGCCCAGCGAGATGACCGCGACCTCGCTCGTGCCGCCGCCGATGTCGACGACCATCGAGCCCGTCGGCTCGCCGACGGGCAACCCCGCGCCGATCGCCGCCGCCATCGGCTCCTCGATGAGGTACGCCTGACGAGCCCCGGCGCTCAGGCAGGCCTCCTCCACCGCACGCTTCTCGACGCCTGTCACGCCGGAGGGAACGCATACCACCACGCGCGGATGCGCCCAGCGGTTCTGGTGAACTTTCTGGATGAAGTGGCGCAGCATCTCCTCTGTCACGTCGAAGTCGGCGATGACGCCGTCCTTCAGCGGGCGGATCGCGGAGATCGTGCCCGGGGTGCGGCCGAGCATCCGCTTGGCCTCGATGCCGACCGCATGGACCTCGCCGCTGCGCGAATCGATCGCGACGACCGACGGCTCGCTCAGGACGATGCCGCGCCCGCGCACGTAGACGAGCGTGTTCGCGGTGCCCAGGTCGACGGCCATGTCGCGGCCGCCGAATCCGGTGAGGTAGCTGAAGAAACCCATTGGAGAGGTGGCGAGATCCCGTGCTGCCGACCGCGTGCGAGGGCTGCTCGCGGTGCTACCGCCGCCGTTGAGTCTAGCGGCGGAAGGCCCGCCGCCAAGCCATCCCTCTAGTTCTCCCTGAGCATAAGGCTCGAGTCGAGGTCGAGTAATTTCGCGACGGGTAGACCGACGACGTTGAGGTAGTCGCCCATTATCCGACGAACGAGCAACGCGCCTTTGCCCTGGATCGCGTAGCCGCCCGCCCTGCCGGCCCATTCGGCAGTCTCGACATAACGTCGCACGACCTCTTGGCCGAGCGTCCGAAACGTGACGCTCGTCACCTCATGCGCAACCTGAGGGTTGATCGGATCGAGCAGCGCGATGCCGCTGACGACGTCGTGAGTCCGTCCCGAGAGCCGTGTCAGCGTCTCGCGCGCAGCCGCTTCGGAGGCCGGCTTTCCGTAGATCTCCCCGTCGAGCGCGACGACCGTATCGACGCCGAGGACCGTGACTCCGGGGCGCAACCGCGCGGCGGCCTGGGCCTTCGCCAGCGCATTCGCGCAAGCCACCTCGACGGGGTCGCCGACGGCGATCTCGTCGACGTCGGCGACGACGACCTCGAACGCGATCCCCAGCTGCTCGAGGATCGCGCGGCGCTGCGGCGAGCGGCTGGCGAGGATGAGCGGCGGGGTCATGGGGCGCCGCAAGACCGCTGAGCTACTCCGCGCCGAAGTAGATCTCGATCTCGCGCATGGCGGACGCGTCGGAGTCCGAGCCGTGGACGAGGTTGCGCTGCATGTCGGTCGCGAAATCGCCACGGATCGACCCCGGCGCCGCATAGATGCCGTGTGTCGAGCCGATGAGCTGGCGGCCGGCGGCGACCGCGTTGGGCCCCTCGAGGATCATCGCGACGAGCGGGCCCGAGGTGATGAACGCCACGAGGCCGTCGAAGAACGGCTTGCCCTCGTGCTCGGCGTAGTGGCGCCTGGCCGTGTCCTCGTCGAGCGTCATGAGCTTCATGGCTGCGAGCGTCAGCCCCTTGCGCTCGAAGCGGGTGATGATCTCGCCGGTCAGCCCGCGCGCGAACGCGTCGGGCTTGACCAGGATCAGGGTCCGGTCCATCGGGGTCTGTTCTCCTAGAGGTTCGGGATCAGGCTTCGGTGCGCAACCGCGGCTGGTGCCCGATGTCGCCGGGCTCTGCCTCGCAGTACGGGCAGAGCTTCCACGCCGGATCCAGGGGGCGGCCGCATGCGTGGCACGGGTCGCGCAGCTTGCGCACACAGTTCGGGCAGCGCAGGAAGTCCTCCTTGACCTCCTCGTCGCAGTGCGGGCAGAGCATGTAGTTCGCCTCGTGCAGGCGCGCCTCGGCGGCCTGCATCTCCAGCTCGCGCTCTTGGATGTCCTCGAGGTACTCGGGCGGGCGCACGATCACGTAGAGGATCGTCCCGACGAACGGAAACAGCGACGCGACGGTGGCGCAGATGACCAGCATCGGGTCCTCGATCCGCCTGATCGCGTCCATGTACGTCCAGTACACGAGCGCCAGGTAGATGACGACGAGAAACAGGATGAGCATGTTGATCGCAAGGTTCAGCCCATCGCTGTTGATGCCAAAGACGGCGACCACGATCCGGGAGCTTATCCGTCGAGGGGGACGCCGTGTCACCCCGCCTCAGAGAAAGAGGCGTCCGAGGCCGTAGCCGACGGCGAACCAGAACAGGATCGTCACGGCCACGAGCAGCGCGACCGCTCCGATCAGCTTCAGCGCGGACGGGCCCTCGCGGTTCAAAGCGTCGATCCGCGGCCGGCGCCGGGGGGGCGCACGAGGTCGGCGACGAGGTAGATCGATCCGGTGGCGAGCACGACCGCTCCGTCGCCGTTGCCCAGCTCGCCGGCCAGCGCGCGGGCGAGCGCGACCGCGCGATGCGGGTCGGGTTCGACCAGGGCGACCTCCGGCGCACCGATCTGCCCGGCCAGAGACGCCAGCGTCGCCGGCGACAGGGCGCGGGGATTGTTGTTCGCGGTGAAGACGACGCCCGCGCAGAGCGGCAGCAGCGTGCTCAGCATCGCGGCAGCGTCCTTGTCGTCGAGCACGGAGAGCACCGCCACGAGCGGCCGTGAGGCCACGAAGTCCGGCAGCGACGTGGCCAGAGCTGCGATCCCACCGGCGTTGTGGGCGCCGTCGAGCACGACCTCGACGCCCGCCTCGTCGGCGAGCACCTCGAACCGTCCGGGGACGACCGTCGATGCGGCGGCGGCGCGCACCGCGGCGTCGTCCAGCCGCCCGAGCCAGGCCTCGGCCGCGGCGCATGCCACGGCGAAGTTGCTGCGCTGAAAGGCGCCCCGGGCGCCGAGCCGCAAGACGGCGGGCGGCGCGGCGGGAGCGCGTACGATCGTCGCGTCCTGCCGTGCGG
>DASYVZ010000384.1:0-4303 GCA_035936515.1 Solirubrobacteraceae bacterium
GCGGCTGGCCTCGCGGCCGGTCAGTTCGCTGTCGGCGAACGACGATTCGATGACCTCGTCGCCGGACTGCCAGGACAGCACGCCGTCGTAGGGGACGAAGACGACCGGCCGGCAGATCCCGTCGCGCACGGCGTCGGCGTATGTGTAGCTGACGTCAGGGATGCACATGCCGCCGGCGTCGTAGCGCACGCCGGCGATGGCGGTGCCGTCGGAGCGAAAGGGCGTGCCCGACAGCAGCAGCCAGCGCGGCGAGGCGGCGAACGCCCGGGCGAAGCCCTCACCCCAGGCGAGCTCGTCGCCGAGGTGGTGCGCCTCGTCGGCGACGATCAGCGTGCGCGGCCCGCACTGGGGCGCCCAGCGGGCCGCCGAGGAGGCCACCCGCGCGTACGTTGCGGCGATGCCGTGAAAGTCGCGCGGCGGGTGCAGCTCCTCGGAGTCGGGCGCGAGCTGGATGCCGAAGCGCCCAGCGACCTCGGCCCACTGGCGCGTCAGCGGCGTCGTCGGGCACACGACGTGGACCCGCGTCACGATCCCCGCGTCGAGCAGCGTGCGCGCAAAGGCGAGGCTCGGGATCGTCTTGCCGGCGCCCGGCGCCGCGGACAGCAGAAACGACCCCTGATCCCACTCCGCGAGGCGCTCGAGGGCTCGCTCCTGCCACTGCCGCAGGACGGTCAACGGCGGACGGAAGGGGCGCTCGCGACGAACACGAGCGGCGGAGTGTGCGGCACGCGGCGGACGGATCGCGCCGCGTCCGCGGCAGCCGGCGGTTCGTCGACCGCGTGCGTGGGCGGCCTCGGGGCTGTCCGCCAGTCTCGCGATCTTTGCGAAGAGCCTCGTCGCGAACCCCCGGCTCCGCCGAGGCTCAGGCCGGTCGCCGCGCGCGCGGCTTCACACCCTTCTTCGGCGCGTGGCTGGCGTTGTCTAGCGGCTGGCTAGACAGCGCTAGCGCTCTGGCAAACCGCATGCCACGGCCTCGATCTCGACGAGCATTCGAGGGTCGATCAGCGCGGCGACCTCGACCATCGTCGACGCCGGGGGGTGCCCCGCGAAGCGCTCGCCGTGGACGCGGCCGATCTCCTCGGCGCGGCTCATGTCGGTGACGAACATCCGCGTCCGCACGACCTGGTCCATCGAACAGCCAGCCGCCGCGAGCGCCGCCGCGATCCGGTCCAGCGCGAACGCCGTCTGCGCACCGGCGTCCCCGATCCCCCGCACCACGCCGTCCTCGTCGATCGCCGTCGTGCCGGCGACGAGCACGAGGTCGCCCGCGCGCACCGCGCGGCTGTAGCCGAAGTCGCGCTCCCACTGCCCGCCCGAGGCGAAGCGCTCGATCCCGGTGTTCTCGTCGATGCCCATGCCGCCAGTCACCCGCCCCCAGTCACCCGCCTTGCCGCCTTGCCGCCCCGCCGCCCGGCACGCCGGACGAGCTAGTGGCGGAAGTGCCGCCGGCTCGTGAAGACCATCGCGATGCCCGCCGCGTCGGCCGCCTCGACGACCTCCGGGTCGCGGCGCGATCCGCCCGGCTGGATGATCGCGGTCACGCCCGCGCCGATCGCGATCTCTGGCCCGTCGGAGAAGGGAAAGAACGCGTCCGACGCCAGGACCGCGCCCGTCAGAGACTCCAACCGCGACTTGTCGACCGCCAGGCGCACGGAGTCCACGCGGCTCATCTGACCCGCGCCGATCCCTGCCGTAGCCGAGTTCTTGGCTAGCACGATCGCGTTCGAGCGCACCGGCTTGCAGATCTTCCAGGCGAACATGAGGTCGCGCCACTCATCGTCGGTCGGATGGCGCTGCGTGACGACCTCCATCTCCGTGCGGTCGGCGAACTCGAGGTCGTGATCCTGCACGAGCAGGCCGCCCATGACCTGCTTGAAGTCAGGCTCGACGGCCAACGTCGCGCGCCGCTCCTCGCTCTCGAGGATCCGGATCGACGGCTTGCGGGTGAGGATCTCCAAAGCGCCGGCCTCATACGAAGGCGCGAACAGCACCTCGACGAACTGCTCGGACAACCGCTCCGCGGTGGCCGCGTCGACCGGCCGGTTGAAGGCGATCACGCCGCCGAACGCGCTGAGAGGATCGGTCGCGAACGCGCGCTCGTAGGCCTCCAGGGCCGAAGCGCCCACAGCCGCGCCACAGGGGTTGTTGTGCTTGAGGATCACGCAGGCCGGCTCGTCGAAGTCGCGCACGATGGCGCGCGCGGAGTCGAGGTCGAGCAGGTTGTTGAAGGAGAGCTGCTTGCCGTGGTGCTGCTGGACCATCGACAGCAGGTGCATCCGCGCGCCGACCTGCTGGTAGTAGGACGCGCGCTGGTGCGGGTTCTCGCCGTAGGGCAGGTCGGTGACCTTCTCGTAGGCGCGCACGAGCAGCGGCGGGAAGTCCTCAGACTTTTCGGCGAACCAGCGCGCGACGGCGGTGTCGTAGCGCGCCGTATAGGCGAACGCCTCCGCCGCCAGCGACTCGCGCGTCGGCATCGAGAGCTGCGCGTCCGCGCCGCGCAGCTCGTCGAGCACGGCGTCATAGGACTCGGGGCTCGTCACGACGGCCGCGAAGGCGAAGTTCTTCGCCGCCGCGCGGATCATCGTCGGCCCGCCGATGTCGATGTTCTCGATGATCTGGGCCGGCGGCAGGCGGCTGGCGACGGCACGCTCGAAGGGGTAGAGGTTCACGCAGACGAGGTCGACGTACTCGATCTCGTGCTCGCTGGCGGCGTCGACGTGCGCCTGGTCGTCGCGCACCGCGAGCAGCCCGGCGTACAGGCGCGGGTGCAGCGTCTTGACGCGGCCGTCCATGATCTCCGGAAAGCCGGTGAACTCCTCGATCGCGCGCACCTCCAGCCCCGCCTCCTGCAGGGCGGCGGCGGTGCCGCCGGTCGAGACGAGCTCGACGCCGAGGTCGCTCAGGCCGCGCGCGAAGTCGACGACGCCGCGCTTGTCCGAGACGGACAGCAGCGCGCGGCGGATCTTGACCGCTGCGGGGGCGGTGAGCGTCGCGCCGCTCTCGTTGTCTGGCTCGCCGGCGATGGCGCGAGGATATACACCGGGCGCGGTCAGGCGGGCGTGTCGTCGCCCGCCCCCGCGACGCGGATCCGCCGCGGGTTGTCGGGATCGCGCGAGACGGCGCCGCGCGCGATGAGCCGGACGGCCTCGGGCAGCAGCGCGTGCTCGAGCGGACGCAGCGCCTCGTGCACCGCGTCGGGATCGGTCGCGTTGGCGATCTCGACCGTGCCCTGCGCGATCACCGGGCCGGTGTCGATGCCGCCGTCGTCGAGCACGAAGTGCACCGTCACACCAAAGACCTTCACCCCGTAGTCGATCGCCTGCTCGATCGCGCGCACGCCCGGAAACGCCGGCAGCAGGGAGGGGTGGATGTTCACCACTGCATCGGGAAAACGGCTGAGGAAGGGGCTCGTCAGCAGCGCCATGTAGCCGGCGAGCACGACGAGCTCGACGTCGTGGCCGATGAGCCAGGCGGCGATCGCGGCGTCGCGCGCGGCGCGGTCGGGGTAGTCGCCGATGGGGAACACGGCCGTCTCGACGCCGGCGTCGCGGGCGCGCGCCAATGCGCCGGCGGTCGGCTTGTCGGCCGCGACGGCGACCACCAGCGCCTCGTTGCCGTGGACGGACTCCAGCAGCGCCTGCAGGTTCGTCCCGGCGCCCGATGCCAGGACGCCGATGCGCAGCGGTCGATCGGCGCCGCGAGAAGCCATGCGTCGTCAGGCCGCCGTCTCGAGCTGCGGGTCCGCGGGGCCCGCCACCTCCAGCTTGGGATACATCCCGCCGGTCGAGCGCAGCCGCCCGGCGTCGAGCAGCTCGTCGACGCGCGCCATGACCTGCTTGGCGGTGAGGTGATCGAACGTGCCGTAGGCGGGCAGGCCGTCGTGGCCGCTCTTGACCAGCGCCTGCGAGCGCCCGCCGCGCAGGATCTCGACCGTGCGCGTCCGCCCGACCGCCGGGTCGGCCGTCTCGACGACCTCCACGATCGCGGCATCGAGGTCGCCAGCCGCCACCACCGGCGCTCCCGACGGGCGCTTGCGGCTGCTCTTCGCCGCGGGCGCGGCGGGCACCCACGAGGAGTCGCAGACGTCGCAGCACGGTACGCCCGCCATCGGCGCCGGCGCGCTGCGGTCGCCGAAGTGGCGCAGGATCGCGGTGCGCCGGCAGGCGTTGCTCTCGACGAACTTCCACACGCCGCGGTACTGGCTCCAACGCGCGCGCGTGCTCTCACCCGCCGACGTGCGGCAGGCGGCGCGGGCGCGGGCGTCGAACGGCCCCTCAATGCGCCCCCGCACGCGGTCAGGCGA
>DASYVZ010000385.1:0-3463 GCA_035936515.1 Solirubrobacteraceae bacterium
CCCCCCCCCCCCCCCCACGAGGCGCAGGTATGGATCACAGCGACAGAGGGAGGACGATGAGTTCGTTCTTGCAGTACGGGTCGATCGCGAGACCCGGTCCGGCTTTTCGGCCGGTCGTCATCGGAGCGCTGACGTGTGGCGCGCTGATGGTGTCCGCCGGACCAGCACAGGCAGGCCACGTCAAGATGGCAGACGGCACGCTGTGCCCGCACGCCGCCGGCACTCTGGCGCCTGGCGAGACGAAGGCCGCACCCACCGTGGAACGCGCAGCGAGTAGCGGTCCGATCGGCGCCTCGACTCCAGCACCGCGTGCAGCGGCCCCGCGGCCGGCCGCCAAGCCCGCCGCCAAGGCGCCGGTGCAGCGTCCGGCAGCGCAGGCGCAGGCGCAGAGGCCCGCGTCGTCGCAGGCCCAGGCGCAGCGTCCGGCGGTTGCAGCGCAGTCGGCCGTCAGCAAGGCCCGCGTGGCCGTTCCGGCGCAGCGTCAGGCGGCGGTTGCCAAGCCGTCGCGTGCCAAGCAGCCGCAGGCCGCCACCAGCCAGCGCAGTGCATCCAAGCAGCAGGTCTCGTCGCCGGCGGTCAAGCCCGCCGTGACGGCAGAGATCACGACCGACCGGCGCAGCGCGATCGAGCGCCCGACGGCCACCCCGGCGACTGCGGGGCCGGCTGATTCCGGTGCTTCGGTTCCGGTTGCGATCCTGGCCGGGTTGTTCGCGCTGTTCGCGATCATCGTCGCCGGCATCGTCGCCGTGCGGCGGCGGGTCGTCCGCGTGAAGAGCGTGGCGCCCGCGCCGACGTTCGCCGAGTCGATGGACGCGGCGATCGAGGCCGAGTTGCAGGAGATCATCGTCGAGACCAGGGCGCGCGCGCTGCAAGCGCCGGCCGGGCTCGAGGACGAACACGACGATCGGGAGGTCAGTCAGACGCACTGACTTCCTGCGGATCCGGAAGCCACCCGGTTTCCGGCCATCGTGAGAGAGCAACGGCCGCGGCATTGTCCGCGGCCGTTGTCGTTCTACGGCGCGAGCACGCGCTGCGCGCGGTCCGATCTGGTGCTGGCCGTCCAGCGTCTACGGTCCGCTTCGGATCGCCCGGCGCCGAAGCGGGCCGGCGATGAGCATCGTGAGCAGCCCGGCGAGCATCAGCGCGTAGCCGCTGTACCGCAGCGCCGACGCGATCTGGGACCGGCCGGCCCGAACGGTGGCGGCGTAGAGGTTCTGCTTGATCGACGCCACGTTGCCGTTGCGCGTGTCGGTCCAGACGGCCAGCGCCCCCTCGTCGTCGGAGGCGAGCCCGAGCCGGCTGCCGAGGTCCGCCAACCCCAGATCGGTGCCCAGGCCGACGCGCGAGTCGAGCGTGGCGCTCGACAGCTGCTCGCGCGCGCTGAACGTACGCCCGCCGTCGCTCGAGGACTGCAGCGAAACCTCATTGAACACGTTGGCGGTCTTGTCGCCACGGCGGTCGTAGTACACGACGTCGAGCCGGCCGCCCGGTGTGATCGCGAGCTGCGGCAGGTACTGGGCGGTCCCGTCGCGCAGCGCCGTGTCGTTGACGCGCACCGGGTCGCTCCACGTGCTCGCGCCCGCGGCGAGCGACCACAGCCTCACGTCCGGATCGCCGTCGCGGCCGTCCTCGAACGCGACGTAGAGCTTCCCGCTGCCGGGGTCGACCTCGAGCGAGGGAAACGGCGGCAGGAACGCGATGAACCGTCGCGTCGGCACCACGCGATCGTCGACGACCGACTCGGTCCACGTCGCGCCACCGTCCAGCGACCGCGCCACGACGAGCGTGAAGTGGCCCGAGTACGGCGGCCCTCCCTCGGCTCCGTGGCCGCCCTCGTAGTCGAGCGTGTCGTCGCGGACGTCGAGGTAGAGCAGGTAGAGCTCGCCGCCCGGTCCCACGGCCGTCGACGGCGCGAGCACGCGGGCGCGGGCGGGCGAGCTGGCTCGGACGGGCCTCCCCCAGGTGCGCCCGCCGTCGTCGGAGCGCGCCACCATGATCGGGTTGGCCGACGTGAACCGCAGGGTCCCGACGTCGCGTGCCTGCACCCAGCTGACGTACAGCCTGCCGGTCCGATCGGGGTCGGCCGTGATGCGCACTTGGAAGGCGAGCGGCCCCGCCACCCTCCGCGGCGCCGAGAGCGTCCGGCCCCCGTCGCGCGACGACGCCACCCACACGGAGCTCGGCCTGTTGCCGCGACCCTGCAGCGTCACGTAAGAGACATGGAGGGTGCCGTCGGACGCGAACGCGGCATCGGGCGCATAGCACTTGCGCCCCGGACCCGGCGGGATCGGCACCCGCGTGCGCTTCCAGCTCGCGCCGTCGTCGCGCGAGACGTGCAGCGCACAGGAGAAGTCGGGCGAGTCGATCCGGCTGGTGACGACGAGGTTGCGGTGCTCGCGGGGATTGCGGGCCACGCTCGGCGAGTTGTGGGCGCTGATGTCGCCGAGGTCGCGCGCGCCGATGTTGACCGGCCCGTCCGGTTCCGCGAGCCGGACCTCGTCAGAGGGAACGAGCACCGACGCGAGGACCAGCAGCGCGCCGCCGAGCAGCAGCGCCGCGCCAACGACGAAGCGGCGCGGAAGCGAGCGGACATCGAAGCGGCGCATGACGCTGGGCAGCGTAGCGCTACATGTCGTCGGCCCCTACCGTCGGCGCAGCGGAAACGGCTTCGCCCTGAAGCCCATCAGCGCCTGCGCCGTCACCCACACCGGCGTCTGGCGGCTCGAGCGCGAATAGCGCACCGCTCCGCTGGAGCTCTGCAGGGACCGCAGGTACTCGATGGGCGATCGCGCGCCGCGCCGGTGCAGGCGGGCCGGCGAGCGCCCTGCGGCCGCAAGCCCCTGGATCGCCCACGCCGTCGACTGCGCGTTGGACCCCTGGCCGGGCGTGAGCGGCATGCCGCCGTCGCGGTTCTGCTTCGCTGCGAGGAACGCAGCCGCTCGCCTGACCGTCCTGGAGCCGCGCTTGCCCGCGGCGACCAGCGCCTGCAGCGCAGCGGCGGTGTCGTCGATCCCGCTGCGGCCGCCCTTGCCGGCGAAGTTGTAGCCGCCGTCACGGTTGTGCTGGGAAAGCAGCCATCCGGCGGCAGCCCGGACGGTGCGATCCTTGCGCGAGCGGCCCGCCGCACGCAGCGCGAGGATCGCGAACGCCGTCTGGTTGGCGAGGCCGGCGAACGAGCCGTTGCGGCGGCGCATCGCGATCAGCTCGCGGACGAGATTGCGCCCGCGGACGGAGTGCGCCGAGCGGCCGGCGGCGCGCAGCGCGAGGATCGTGCGCTCGATGTCGGCGATGCCGCGCACGCTGCCGATGCCGCGCACGATGTAGTCCAGCGGCGAGCGGCCGTTGCGGCGCACGCGGTTGGGTTGCGGCCGCCCGCGGCGAGCCCGAGCACCGCCCAGCTCGTGTGCAGCTGTGTGGAGCCGCGGCGTGGGTCGGCGCCGAAGCCGCCGTCGGCGTTCTGAGC
>DASYVZ010000386.1:0-4478 GCA_035936515.1 Solirubrobacteraceae bacterium
GCCTCGCGCAGGGCGCGGTCCATGTCGCGCCGGGTCTCGCGCTCCTTGATCGACTCGCGCTTGTCGAAGCGGTCCTTGCCCTTGGCGAGCGCGATCTCGACCTTCGCGCGCCCGCCGGAGAAGTAGATCCGCGTCGGCACGAGGGTCAGGCCCTTCTGCTTGATCTGGTCGGCGAACTTGTCGATCTGGCTGCGGCGGGCCAGCAGGCGACGATCGCGCTCGGGGTCGTGATTGTCCTGCGCGGCGGGGGCGTAGGGCGGGATGTGGACGTTGTGCAGAAACAGCTCGCCGTCGCGGATGAGCGCGTAGCCGTCCTTGAGCTGAGCGCCGCCCTCGCGCAGCGCCTTGACCTCGGTGCCCTGCAGCGCGATGCCGCACTCCAGGCGCTCGAGCAGCTCGAAGCGGTAGGAGGCGTAGCGGTTGGAGGCGACGTCGCCCGGCGCGACCTTGCGTTTCTTGGCCTTGGCCATGGCACCGAGACTAGTGGGCGGCACTGGTACCGTGGACGGCTCAAACCAATCCGGGGGGTCCCTGCACGAGGGGCTGAGATGGTGCTGCCTAGCGCCGACCCGACGAACCTGATCTGGGTCATGCCAGCGAAGGGAGATTCCATGGTTGCGCCAACGCGCACGCGTACCGCATTCGAGTCCACGGCATCGTGCCGCACGCAGATGCACCTTGCCCGCAGCGGCGTCGTGTCGCCGGAGATGGAGCGGGTCGCCCTGCGCGAGCAGCTCGCGCCGGATCTCATCCGTGCCGAGGTCGCGCGGGGGCGGATGATCATCCCCGCCAACGTCCACCACGGCGCGCTGGACCCGATGGCGATCGGCCTCAAGGCACGCGTGAAGATCAACGCGAACATCGGCAACTCGCCGACGACGTCGTCGCTGGAGGAGGAGGTCGGCAAGCTGCGCCTCGCCGAGCGGTGGGGCGCGGATACGGTGATGGACCTCTCGACCGGCAAGCGGATCGACGAGACGCGCCAGGCGATTCTCGACGCCGCGGCCGTGCCGATCGGAACCGTGCCGATCTACCAGGCGATGGAGGGCCTGCGCCACGCCGAGGAGCTGACGATCGAGCTCCTGCTCGAGACGATCGAGCGCCAGGCGCAGCAGGGGGTCGACTACATGACGATCCACGCCGGCGTGCTGCTCGAGCATCTGCCGCTGTGCCAGCACCGGGTGACCGGCATCGTCTCGCGCGGGGGCGGCCTGCTCGCGCGCTGGATGGTCCATCACAAGCGCGAGAACCCGCTTTACGAGCACTTCGACGAGATCCTCGAGATCTGCCGCGCGCACGACGTCTCGCTGTCGCTCGGCGACGGGTTGCGGCCGGGCTGCATCGCCGACGCATCCGACGCCGCCCAGTTCGCCGAGCTTGCGACGCTCGGGGACCTGACGCTGCGCGCGTGGGAGCGCGACGTGCAGGTGATGGTCGAGGGACCGGGCCATGTGCCGCTCGATCAGCTCGAGATGAACGTGCGCCGCCAGCAGGAGGTCTGCCACGAGGCGCCCTTCTACACGCTCGGGCCGCTCGTCACCGATGTCGCGCCGGGCTATGACCACATCACGTCTGCGATCGGGGCGGCGATCGTCGGCTGGCACGGCACGTCGATGCTCTGCTACGTCACGCCGAAGGAGCACCTCGGGCTGCCCAACGCCGAGGACGTCAAGCAGGGCCTCATCGCCTACCGGATCGCGGCCCACGCGGCCGACCTCGCCCGCGGAAGCAGACGCGCCGCGGCGTGGGATCGAGAGCTCTCCGAAGCCCGCTTCTCCTTTGACTGGCGCAAGCAGTTCGCCCTGTCGCTGGATCCCGAGACGGCGCAGACGATGCACGACGAGACGCTCGGCGACGACTACTTCAAGTCGGCCGAGTTCTGCTCGATGTGCGGGCCGAAGTTCTGCCCGATGCACAACTTCAAGGATGTCGACTGGGACGCGATCCGCGTCGTCATCGAGCAGCGCCGGGAGGCGCGGGCGACGGCGTAGTCGCGTTCTCCTCGCGCCTCTTGCGAGGTCTGCAGCGGCGTGGAAAGATCGCTCTACGGTGGACGAAAAGAAGCTGAAATCGGTTCCCCTGTTCGCCTCGCTGCCAAAGCAGGACCGCCGCCGGATCGCTCAGGTCGCAGACGAGATCGACGCCGACGCAGGTGAGGAGCTCGTGCGCGAGGGACGCTTCGCGTACGAGTTCATCGTCATCCAGGAGGGCCAGGCGGAGGTCACGCGAGACGGACAGCGCGTGGCGCAGCTCGGCCCCGGTGACTTCCTCGGCGAGATCGCCGCGTTGGAGCGCGGAACGCGAACGGCCACCGTCGTCACCACCTCGCCGGCCTCGCTGATCGTCATGACGGCGCGCGACCTGCGCCGGCTCGCGGACTCGATCCCCGCGCTCGGCGACTCGATCCACGCGACCGCACAAGAGCGGCGCCCCTGATCGAGCACACGCGCTCGCGCGGTCGACCTCGTAGACCGATCCTCAACGCGTCAGCGCCGCGGCGAGCTGCTCGCGTGAGCAGACGCCGAGCTTCATGTACGTCTGCGTCAGGTGACCCTCGACCGTCCGGGTGGTGACGAACAGCGCCTGCGCGATCTCGCGGTTGCTCAAGCCCTCGGCGGCGAGCCGTGCGACGCGCCGCTCGCTCGGGATGAGCGCGTCGGGCTGCGACCGCTCAGGAGCGCCGGCTTCTAGGCCGCCGGCGCCTCGACCGGCACGAGATCGATGCGGCCGCGTGCGGTCTCGACGCGCTCGACCTTCACCCGCAGCGGGTCGCCGAGGCGGATCGTCTCGCCCGTGCGCTCGCCGATCAGGATCGTCCCGACCTCGTTGAGCTCCCACCAGTCGCCGCGCAGGCGGCGGACCGGCAGCAGGCCCTCGTGGCCACCGCCGAAGCGCACGAACGCGCCGGCGCCGATGAGGCCGGTGACCTCGCCGTCGAACTCGCGGTCCCAGCCCTGCTCGAAGAGCTCGCGCTCGAGCAGGAACGCCCGGGCGATGCGGTCGGCCATGCGCTCGATGCCCATCGCGTCGCGCTCGCGGGCAGAGGACCAGGCGCCGATCTCCTCGAGGTCCGACCGGCGCGGCGCCTCCTCTCCCCCGCCGACGGCCGACAGCAGCGCGCGGTGCGCGACGAGGTCCGGGTAGCGGCGAATCGGCGACGTGAAGTGCGTGTAGTGCGTCAGCCCGAGGCCGGCGTGGCCGAGGCTCTTGGGTCCGTAGTAGGCCTGCTTGAGCGAGCGCAGGATGAGGAACGTCAGGGCGTCGCGGCCGTGGCCGGTGCGCGCGACGTGCTGCGTCACCGAGCGTGAGCAGGCGGCGATGACCTCGGCCGCCTCGCTCGGCGTCATGTGCTCGCGGACGGGCGGGGTGGCGACGTCGAGCGAGGCGAGCTGCTCGACGAGGCGCAGCGCGCTCTCGCCGTCGGGCTTCTCGTGCACGCGGTACAGCGATGGCACCCCCCGCTCCGCGGTGAGCTTCGCGACCTGCTCGTTGGCCGCGATCATGAGGTGCTCGATGAGCCGGTGCGACTCGGTCTGCTCGCTGGGCCGCGACTCGGCGACGTGGCCGCCACGGTCGAAGCGGAACTCGGGCTCGCTCGTCTCGAGCTCGAGCGCGTCCTGGCGCAGGCGGCGCTCGTGCAGCGCGCCGGCGACGGCGCGTGCGGCCTCCAGCGGCGCCGCCCACGGCTCTCGCGCGGGCTCGTCGCCGGCGAAGACGCGGTCGACCTGCTCGTAGTCCAGCCGCGCGTCGGAGCGGATCGTCGAGCGGTAGAAGCGCACGCGGGTGACGTCCGTTCCCGTGTAGTCGAGCTCGACCGTCACCGCCGCGCGCTGCTGACGGGGCACGAGCGAGCACGCCTCGTTGGACAGCGGCTCGGGCAGCATCGGCTCGACGCGGCCGGGGACGTACACGCTCGTCCCGCGGCGCGCCGCCTCGCGGTCGATGAGCGAGCCGGGACGCACGTACGCGCTGACGTCGGCGATGTGCACCCAGATCCGCGTGCCGCCGCCGTCGGTGCGCTCGGCCGAGATCGCATCGTCGAAGTCGCGGGCGGTGACGGGATCGATGGTGAACGTCGGCAGAGCGGTGAGATCGCGGCGCACGATCTGGTCGACGCCGTGGGCGGGGCCGGCATTCCGCGCCTGCTTGGCGGCGCGCTCGACGGCCGGGTCGAAGCGCCGCCGCAGCCCGCGGTCGAGCATGAGCGCCTCGAGCACGTCATCGGCGACGTCGGGTCGCCCGAGGCTGCGCAGCACCTTCGCGTGGCCGCCGGCGCGCGTCGCCGAGCGCACGAGCACGAGGTCGCCGACGCTGATGCGCGAGTCGCGGTCGAGGACCATCCGGCCGCCGGGCGCGAAGAACGGCTCGGCGACGAGGAAGCGCCCGCGCTTCTCGACGGTCGCGACGATGCCCTCGGCGTTGTGCTGCTCGCGCTGCGGGCTTCCCCGGCCGCCGCCGTCGGACGTCGCCGCCGGGCG
>DASYVZ010000387.1:0-2972 GCA_035936515.1 Solirubrobacteraceae bacterium
CGGGAAGTCCGAGAACTGCATCCGGTCGCGGGAGGTGTTGATGTGCAGGTCGCGGTAGGCGGCCGACACCCCGTTCTTGTTGTCGAAGACCCAGTTGCCGCCGACGCGGTCGGACGCCTCGAAGCAGTCAAACGGCACGCCGCGCTCGTGCAGCGCCTTCGCGGCGGCGATCCCCGACGAGCCGGCGCCGATGATCGCGACGGTGGGCAGCGTGGACATGTGCTCGGCGAGCCTCTTCGGGAACGGGATGGTGACGCCTGCGTCACTTTACGCTCATCCGTGGGCGTGCCGGTACCGAGGTGTCACCTGCTCGCTGTGGGCGGCTATGGCGCTGGCCGGCTCTTCCCTCTGGCGCGCGTTCGGCCGACCGCCGCGCCACCGTGACGATCCTCAGTAGCCCCGCGGCGCTCCCGGATCGGTCAGGCCGCCGCCGCGCGAGCGCCGCACGAAGTACACGATGATGGCGGCGCAGATGATCGACAGGAGGATCGAGCCGCCGCCCTCGCCGAACAGGGCACGGCCGATCAGCCCGCCGACGAACGAGCCCGCAAGCCCGATGCCGATCGTCATCGGGATGCTCATCGGATCAGGACCGGGAAGCGCGAGACGCGCGAACGCGCCGACGACAAGGCCGACGAGCGCGAGGACGATGATGAACGTGAGGAGCTCCATGCGCCGGACGGTAGCGGGTGCAGCGGGCGGCCCTAGGCCGGGACGCCGGGCACGACGTGCTGCGGCGGAGCGGCGGGACCCGCGTCGGCGTCGCCGTTCGTAGCGCCCGGGGCCACGCCGAGCGTGCCGAGGTAGCGGTCGACCATGCGGGCGCACTGGCGGCCCTCGTTGATCGCCCACACGATGAGCGACTGCCCGCGGCGCGCATCGCCCGCGGCGAAGACGCCCTCGACAGAGGTCGTGTAGGGCCTGATCGCCATGGCGTTGCCGCGCGCGTCCTTCGCGACGCCGAGCTTGTCGAGCAGCGGCTGCTCGGGATGCAGGAAGCCCATCGCCAGCAGCACGAGGTCGGCCTTGAAGTCGCGCTCGGTGCCGGGCACCGGCTTGAACGGCGGCGCCGGTTCCGCCTGGGCGTAGTGCAGCGAGCGCACGTGGCCGTCCTCGTCGCCGGCGAAGTGCGTCGTGACGATCGAGAAGTCCTGCTCGCCGACGCCAACCTCGCGGGCCTCCTCCATCGCGTAGGACAGCCGGTACTTCTGCGGCCACAGCGGCCACGGCGTGCGGTCGTCGGGGCGTCGCGGCGGCGGCTCGGGCAGCAGCTCGAGCTGGGTGATCGACTTGGCGCCCTCGCGCAGCGAGTTGCCGACGCAGTCCGCGCCGGTGTCGCCGCCGCCGATGACGACCACGTGCTTGTCCTTCGCCGTCAGGCCTCGCAGCGCTGGAGGCTCGGCGCCGGTCGGCGTGCCGGTCTGCGTGGCGACCCACCGGTTGCGGTCAGAGAGGTAGTCCATCGCGAAGTGGATCCCGTCGAGGTCGCGGCCCGGCGCGGGCAGGTCGCGCGGGGCGCGCGAGCCGGTCGCCAGCACGATCGCGTCAAACGACTCGCGCAGCTCGTCGGCGGAGACGTCCACGCCGACATCCACGCCGCAGCGCAGCTCGACGCCCTCGTCGACGAGCTGCTGCACGCGGCGCTCGACGACGTGCTTCTCGATCTTGAAGTCCGGAACGCCGAAGCGCACGAGCCCGCCACCGGCCTCGTCGCGCTCGAACAGCGTCACGGCATGGCCGCCGCGGCGCAGCTGCTGGGCGGCGGCCATGCCGGCCGGGCCGGAGCCGACGACGGCGACGCTGCGTCCGGTCTCGTGCTTGGGCGGCAGGACGGGAACCCAGCCCTCCTCCCAGGCACGATCGATGATCGCGTTCTCGATCTGCTTGATCGTGACCGCGTCGCCCTCGCGGATCTCCAGCACGCAGGCGGCCTCGCACGGCGCCGGGCACAGCCGCCCGGTGAACTCGGGAAAGTTGTTCGTCGCGTGCAGCTGGCGGATCGCGTCGTGCCAGCGATCGCGGTAGACGAGGTCGTTCCAGTCGGGGATGAGGTTGCCCAGCGGGCAGCCGTTGTGGCAGAACGGCACGCCGCACTCCATGCAGCGCGCGCCCTGCGCCGCGAGCTCCTCGTCGGTGCGGCGCAGCATGAACTCCTTGTAGTCCTGTGCGCGCTCGGCGGGATCGCGGTAGGGAACGCCGACGCGCTCGATCTTCAGAAAGGCCCCGATCTCACCCATGCGTCACGAGCCCACGTTCTTCGCAGCGGTGGCGGGCGCGGTCGCGGCGCCGCCGTTGGACGCGGCGGCCTCGGCGGCCGCGCGCTCGGCGAGGACGCGCTTGTAGTCCGTCGGGAAGATCTTCACGAAGTGCGCCAGCAGCGCGTCCCACTCGTCGAGCACGCGCCGGCCGACCTCCGAGTCGGTGCGCTCGACGTGCTCGGCGACGAGCGCGCGGACCTCGATCGCATCGCCCTCGTCGAGCTCCTCGAGCTGGTCGCGCATCTCCGGATTGACGCGCCCGGGGAACGTGCCGTCCTCGTCGAGCACGAACGCGAGGCCGCCGCTCATGCCGGCCGCGAAGTTGCGCCCCGTGGGGCCGAGAATGACGACGCGCCCGCCGGTCATGTACTCGCAGCCGTGGTCGCCGACGCCCTCGATGACGGCGCTCGCGCCGGAGTTGCGCACCGCGAAGCGCTCGCCGGCGCAGCCGCGCGCGAACATCTTGCCCTCGGTCGCGCCGTACAGGACGGTGTTGCCGATGATCACGTTCTCCTCGGCGCGATAGGTGGCGCCGTCGGGCGGCATGATCGCCAGCGTCCCGCCCGACAGGCCCTTGCCGGTGTAGTCGTTGGCGTCGCCGTGCAGGGTGAACTCCACGCCCGGCGCGAGCCAGCCGCCGAACGACTGCCCGGCCGACCCGCGGAACTCGACGCGGATCGTCCCCGGCGGCAGCCCCTCGGCGCCGCGCTCGCG
>DASYVZ010000388.1:0-11670 GCA_035936515.1 Solirubrobacteraceae bacterium
GCCGCTCCCACTCGAACGCCCGCTGCAGCACGCCCTGCAGCAGCGTCATCGTCTTGGCGATCGACATGCGCCCGACGCCGTCGGCCACGAGCTCGAGCCGGAAGCGGTTGATGACCGTCGGCGTCAGCTCGCGCAGCGCCAGCGCGCCGAGGCGCGGCAGGACGTAGGCGTCCCACATCGTCGCGTACGTCTTCAGCGTCGTCGCGGCCAGGTTGGGCTCGGCGTACAGGCGCCACCAGTCCTCGCCGAACGCGGCGAGCGTCTCCTTGCCGGCGTCCATCGATGCGAGCTCGCCGGTGCGCTTGCGGCGCCGCAGCTCGGCGTCGAAGGCCTCGGCATCGCGCTTGCGGCCGAGCACCTTCGAGCGATTGCGCCCCGACTCGCGCCAGCGCACGCGCCAGACGACGCCGCCGTCGCGCTCCACTCGCTCGATGCTCATCCCGTCCCCTCCTCTGGACGACGTGCGAGCAGCGCGCGGAAGCTGCCGGGCGCCGTAGGCGGAGGTACCGGCGGGTACACGCCCGGGCGCTCAACAGGCCGCACGACGGACCGCTCGATCCACTCGTCGAACGCCGCGCGCGGGATCCGCAGCCGCGAGCACAACCGCGCCGCCCGCAGCTCGCCGCGCTCGATCGCGCGGTAGATCGCCCGCGTCGACAGCCCGGCCAGCTCGGCCGCTTCGGAAACCCGCAGCAGCGGCGCGTCCTGCTGATCGGCTCTCATGCTTCTTAGGAGCCGAAACCGGCGGTTCTGGCCCCCTTGCCGGCCGCCGCAGAAGGGTTCAGCGGCGGAAAGACGTACCCGTTTGGTACCTCTCGACCCGAACTTGAGACTCCGTTCGGATCCAAAACCCCTGCAAATCCAACAAGCCCTCCATCGGACTCGAACCGATGACCCCTTCCTTACCATGGAAGTGCTCTACCAACTGAGCTAGGAGGGCGAGACGCGAAAGCCTAGCGCCCCGGAGGATCGCGGCTGTCGCGTCGGCTCGCAAGAACGCTGCGCGCTAGCGTCCGGCCCGTGGCCAGCCTCAATCCCGCGCTCG
Source organism: Solirubrobacteraceae bacterium (assembly GCA_035936515.1). GTDB lineage: Bacteria > Actinomycetota > Thermoleophilia > Solirubrobacterales > Solirubrobacteraceae > CADCVQ01. The sequence goes on from DASYVZ010000388.1 coordinate 1,046, forward strand.
AGGACGTCCGCTTCTGCCCGCGCTGCGCGCAGCCCGCGCAGGTGACGTTTCCGCGCGAGCTGCGCTGCGACGCCTGTGGCTACCGGGCGCTGTGGAGCCCTGAGCCGGTCGCCGCGGCGATCCCGCGCGACGACGACGGCCGGATCTGGCTGTTGCGCCGCACGCTGCACGAGGGCGCCGGGCGCTGGACGTTCCCGGGCGGCTTCGTCGAGCTGGGCGAGTCCGTCGAGGACGCGGCCCGGCGCGAGACGCGCGAGGAGCTCGAGATGGAGATCGAGCTCGGCAGCCTCGTCGGCGTCTACTCTCGCGCCGACACCCGCGCGGTGCTCGTCGTCTTCAACGCGCGCGCGCTCGGCGTCGGCCGCGAGACCGGCGAGGCGTCGGAGGTGCGCGCCTTCGCGCCCTCCGAGCTGCCCTGGGACGAGATGGCGTTCTGGTCGACCGAGCAGGCGCTGCGCGACGCGCTCGGCGTCTAGCCCCGCCGCGGGACCGCGCGCGCTACGAGCGGCCGGCGGCGCGCGAGCGCGAGCTTTTCGCGGTCACCGTCGTGATCGGCAGACCCAGCGGCGTGAGCTTCGCCGGCAGGTTGATGTGCAGCCACTTCGACACGCGCGCGGGCAGCGTCGAGATGATGATCTCGTCGTAGCCGCCGTCGAGGTAAACGGCGTCCTGGATCGCGTCGACGGGGTTCGAATCGCCGATCTTGCCCTCCACGGGCGCGCCGGCGGCCTCTTCCAGCAGCGGCAGCGCGAGCTCGAGCACCTCCTGCGCATCGCTGTCATCGGCGTCCTCCGGGTCGACGAACCGTTGCAGCCCATGTGCCATGCGGGGCACGAGCAGCGTGAACGTCGCCGGGCCGGCTGCGGCGCGCGCGGAAACGGCGTCGAGCAGCGCGGGCGTGGCGGCGGTCCGGTGCGCGACGACGAGGACGCGCGCGGGCGCGGAGGATTCCATGGCGACTCCTTCTCGAGAACGCGAGGGATCCTCTCAGGTTGGCGCGTCGCCGCCAAGCGGCGTCGACGGCGCCGCCGCTTCTGTCGGAACCGGCGCCGTCGGGGCGTCAGTGGCGGGGGCAGGATTCGAACCTGCGAAGGCTGAGCCGTCAGATTTACAGTCTGATCCCTTTGACCGCTCGGGAACCCCGCCGGGGTCGCGGCAGTCTAGCGATCAGGTGGCGGTCGTCGCCTCGAACGCACGGCCTTGCTCAACGCCGTAGCACCCGCGTCGAGCAGCCAAACCGCCGCGGATCGTTCGCCGATGTCCCCTGCTCGCGTGGGGAGATGCGCCCGTCCGTGCACCAGAACAACGTTCTGGTGCGACGGACTGTGAACCTCAGCAGGCGTCGCGCAGCGTCTGCGCCTCCGGCAGCGACTCGAGCTTGCGCAGCGTGTGGGTCTCGATCTGGCGGATCCGCTCGCGCGTGACGTTGAACGCGCGGCCGACCTCCTCCAGCGTGCGCGGCTGGCCGCCGGTGAGGCCGAATCGCATCTCGATGACCTCGCGCTCGCGCGGGGGCAGCGCCGCCAGCGCGCGGCGCACGTTCTCGCGGCGCAGGGTGTCCGCCGCCTGCTCGAACGGCGACACCGCGGTCTCGTCCTCGACGAAGTCGCCGAGCTCGGACTCGTCCTCCTCGCCCACCGGCCGCTCGAGCGAGATCGGCTGCTGGGACATGCGCAGGATGTCGCGTACCTCGCGCGGCGTGCACTCGAGGTTCTCGGCGATCTCCTCCGGGGTCGGCTCGCGGCCCAGCGACTGGACGAGCTGGCGCTCGACCTGCACGACCTTGTTGAGCTTCTCGACCATGTGCACCGGGATGCGGATCGTGCGCCCCTTGTCGGCGATCGCGCGCGTGACGGCCTGGCGGATCCACCACGTCGCGTAGGTGGAGAACTTGTAGCCGCGGCGGTAGTCGAACTTCTCGACCGCCCGGATCAGGCCCAGCGAGCCCTCCTGGATGAGGTCCAGGAACGTCAGCCCGCGGCCCAGGTAGCCCTTGGCGATCGACACGACGAGGCGCAGGTTGGCCTCCACCATGTGCTGCTTGGCGTCCATGTCGCCGCGCTCGATGCGCTTGGCCAGCGCGATCTCGAGCTCGCCGGTCAGCAGCGGGACGCGCCCGATCGAACGCAGGTACAGGCGCAGAGAGTCCAGCGACGGCTCGACGGTCAGGTCGAGCTCGGGCTTCTTGGACGCATCCGGGTTGCCGCCGTTGGCGCCCTCCTTGCGGGCCTGCGCGGCGGCCTCGACCCGAGCTCCGTCCGAGGAGACCTGGCGGCCGTCGGCGCCGAGGACGTCGATCCCCTGCTCGGAGAGGTAGGCGTGCAGCTCCTGGACCTGCTCCTTGGTGACATCGACCTCCTCGAGCGCAGCGGCGATGTCGTCGAAGGTCAGAAACCCGCGTTCCTGACCGTCGGCGATGAGTGGACCCAGCTCGTCGAGCTCGTAGATCGGCGCCTCGTCCGCCAGCAGAACTTGATTCTTGATCGTTCGGCCCCCCTCGGACCTCGATGCCGATTCATCGCGCCCATTCCCTCGGTTACGTCGAAAGCAGGGGCTTGGGAGTGATAGCACATGGGCAGCAGGCCGCAACTGCGTTTTTTCCCGGAGCGCTCGATACGCTGCTCGGATGCCGCAGAGCCTGAGCGCCGGGGGTAGAGACGTGCAGGCTCAGGCACCGACTCTGCGCGTCAGCCTGTCGCGCGTCGGCGTGACCGAGATCGAGAAGATCGTGCGCATCCGCCAGCATGGCGAGGAGCAGCTCTTCTCGGCGCGCCTGCAGTGCTTCGTCGACCTCGGCGCCCAGCAGAAGGGCGCGCACATGTCGCGCTTCGAGGAGGTCGTCAACGAGGTCATCGGCCAGGTGGTCCTCGGCGAGGCGACGTTCAAGGCCGAGGCGCTGGCGACGCGGATCGCCGAGCTCGTCCGCGAGCGCCAGGACGCCGCGCGCGCCGAGGTGACGGTGGCGGCCCGCTACCCCGAGCACAAGCCCGCCCCCGTCTCCGGGATCCCGACGCAGGAGATCTACACCCTCTACGGCGTCGCCGTGGCCTCCGCGGCAGGCACCCGGCGGCTCGTCGGCGTCGCCGCCCAGGGCATGACCGCCTGCCCGTGCGCGCAGCAACTCGTCGTGGGCGCCTCACGCGAGCGGCTGCTCGAGGACGGCTTCAGCGACGACGAGGTCGAGCGGATCTTCGAGCACGTTCCCGTCGCCACGCACAACCAGCGCGGGCTGGGGACGCTGCACATCGGCATGCCGGAGGGCTGCACGACGCAGATCGAGGCGCGCACGCTGCTGGACATCGTCGAGGGATCGATGTCCTCGGAGATCTACGAGCTCATGAAGCGCACCGACGAGGGTGCGGTGGTGGAGAAGGCCCATCGCCGCCCGCGCTTCGTCGAGGACTGCGTGCGCGAGATGATCGGCGGCGTGGTCGAGCGCCTCGGCGACCTCAGCGACGCGCACTTCGTCAGCGCGCGCCAGGAGAACCTCGAGACGATCCACCAGCACAACGTCGTCGCCGAGCGCTTCGGGCTGCTCGGCGAGCTGCGCCACGAGCTCGTCACCGGCGAGCACGCGCTGCATCACGTGTCGATGCGCGACTGGCTGGACGGCGCCGGAAGCTGACGCAGCGGCCTACGGCGCCGTCGGCTCGGTCTCGGCGGCGGTCGCCGAGCCGGACGCCTCACGCCGCGCGTCGGCCTCGCGCAGGACGCGGCGCAGGCCGAAGAAGTAGTCCAGACCGCTGACGATCGTGATCGCCACAGCCCCGTAGACGAGCCCGTCGACCCACACCGGCGACGGATCGCCGGCCGCGATGAGAAAGAAGATCGCCGCCACCTGCACGATCGTCTTCGCCTTGCCCCACCAGCTCGAGGCGATGATCAGGCCGTGCTGCGTCGCCTGCATGCGCGTGACGGTGACCGTCAGCTCGCGCGCGATGATCACCATCGCGACCCATGGCGCCAGGCGGTCGACCGAGACGAGCGAGACGAGCGCCGCGATGATCAGCAGCTTGTCGGCGATCGGGTCCATGAGCTTGCCGAACGAGGTGATCGCGTTGCGCGAGCGCGCCAGGTAGCCGTCCATCGCGTCGGTGGCGGAGGCCACCGCGAACACGATGGCCGCCCAGAGATCTCCGTTCTGCGTCTCCCCGAGCAGCACGACGACGAGCACCGGGACGAGCAGGATCCGCAGGAGCGTAAGGACGTTCGGCAGGTTCAGCGCGAACACGGCTGCGCAAGCCTCCCAGAACCGCTCGCGCGGCGCGCGGCGCAGGGCATCTGCGCTTGCCCCACTACGCCTTCAGCCGCCGGCCCGATCGGAATATCGTCGCGCTCCACGACGCGCACGCGACGGCCAGCGCGGCCGTCACGCCCAGGGCGATCGCCACGGGGACGTCGCTCGTTCCGAGAAACCCGTACCGGACGGCGTTGATGAGAAAGAACAGCGGGTTGACGTGGCTGATCTCCTGCCACGGTGTCGGCAGCAGATCGACCGAGTAGAAGACCCCGCCGAGGAAGCTCAGCGGCAGGATCACGATGTTGTTGACGAAGCCATGCTGGTCCCATGTCTCGGCGTAGACGCCCACGACGACGCCCAGCGACGCGAACAGGACGAGCAGGATCACCATCGACAGCAGGAGCACGAGCGGCTGGCGCACAGGCACGTCGGTGACCGCCAACGCCAGCACCAACAGCCCAACGCCGATCGCCAGCGCGCGCACCACGCCGCCGACCGCAAGGCCGACGTTGACTTCCCACGGGCGCATCGGCGCCGACAGGACGTCGTTGATGTAGCGATCCGAACGCGCCTGGAAGACCGACGACGAGTTGTTGGAGTAGGCCGCCTGCGCCATCGCCATCGCGATGAGGCCGGGCACGATGAAGACCTCGTACTCGACGCCGCCGATCTCGCGGATGCGCCCGCCGAGCGACAGCCCGAAGACGAGGATGAACAGAAACGACGCGAGCATCGGCGCCACGATCGTCTGCGACCAGAGCTTGAGCACCCGGTCGGTCTCGCGCAACGCGAGCGCGAGCAGTCCGCGGTGGCGATCGAGCAGGGCGGTCACCGCCCGGAGGCTAGTGAACGCGTCCGGACGTTCCGGCCAACCAGGAGACTCGACGACGTCAGATCTTGCGCGGCTTGCTGAAGCTCACGGTGTCAAGGATCTTCCGGGCCTCCTCAAGCCGGCGCTTGGAAGGGTTCTCGCCCGTCAGCATCGTGACGAGGTACGTGCGCCACCGACTGCTGCCGACGTGCACGAGGGCGCGCACGATCTCGTCGTCGCGCTCGCCGGTGATCTCGAAGCTCGTCACCTTTTGCGTGCCGAGCCTTGCCGGTCCCTCGCGCACGACCTTCGCTGGCGCGAACCGCTTGAGCAGGGCGCTCTTGGCCTCGGCCTTGACGAACCCCCGGTTGGGACGGTCAAAAGGCGAGGAGAAGAGCAGCACGAGCGTGCCGTCGGGGCTCGTCAGGCGGAGGACCTGGCCGTCGACGTTGCGCTTCCACTCGCGGGGATGCGCGAAACCGAGCCCGAGGGGGGGAACGGAGACGATCCGCACCGGCAGCGGCTCGGGCTCCGCCCGGCCCCCGCCGGGCCACAGCACGATCGCCGCGATCACGATGCCTGCCAACAGCAACACGGCGCCGCCGAGGCGGCGCCGTGTCAGCGCTCCAGTGTTGCCAACCGTCATCTAGCGAACGGTACGCACATCCTCCCGGCGACGCAGCAGCAGGCCGCCCGCCAGGACGAGCAGACCGGCCAGCGAGATGCCGACGAGATCGGTGCCGGTGAACGGCAGCGCCGCGGCGTCGACCTCGGCCGGACCGCCACCGCCGCCGCCGCCGGCGGCGTTGGCCTCGGAGTCATCGTCCGGGTCGTACGAGTCCGGGTTGTTTGCGTTGCCGTCGGTGTGACAGCCCGGATCGTCGGCGTCGATGACGCCATCGCCGTCGTTGTCGCGGCCGTCCTCGCACTGCGCCTTGTCCTCAGCTTCGTCATCCTCGCCGGCGGTGTCGCGCGCGTCGGTCTCGTCGTTGTCGGTGGGATCGAACGACGCCGGGTTGTTCGGGTCGCCATCGGTGTGGCAGCCCGGATCGGCGGCGTCGATGACGCCGTCGCCGTCGTTGTCGATGCCGTCCGTGCACTGCGTGCCGGCCTCGGGGGCCACGGTCAGCGCCTCGGATGCCGCCGTCGTCTCCTTCAGGAGCGCGTTCGTGCCGGTCTGCAGCGCGAAGACGGAGAGCGCCTCACGCACGACTGCGGCACCCGCGATCTCCTCCGCGTTACAGATGATCGGCAGCAGGCCCGGCAGGCCGCCCTGCGTGTCGGGCGTGCCGTCCGCGCAGCCCGGGGGCAACAGCGGCGGCAGTGCGACGCCGGTGCCGCCGAGGTTGAGGACCTCGGAATCGCTCGTGACCACCGGAGCCTGCCCGCGACATGACGTCGAGGTGACCCCGGAGTTGGCGGCCCCAGCGACGGTTCCGGTGCTCGTCACGACGTTCGCCGTCCTGGCGGCGCCAACCGCGGCCTGGCACTCCGGAGTCTCGCCGATCGTGCCGTTGCTCTCGGCAGCGCCGACCCCGAGCCCGAGCAGCGACGCCCGGGCAAGGGCGAAGTCGTTCGTCGAGCCGGTGGCCGTCGTGGTGGAGTTCGCCCTCAGCACTGTGAGGCAGATCTCCTGGTTCGTGTTCGTGCACAGCGGGTCGAGCACGCTCTCCTGCAGACCCTGCAGCGGCCCGTTCTTCGTCTCGCCCGGCGCTGTGTCGATCGGGATGACGTCGTTGCCGAACAGCCCGAGGACCGTGATGTGGCCGTGATAGCTGCCGTCGGGGAGCTCCTCGCCACGCGCACGTCCGACGACGACCTCCTCACCGGAGTCCCCACCATCGGGGTCGGCTGCGAGCGGACGCTCTGCGCTCGGATCCGTGTCGGCCACGGCGACGGTGCCCTGGCCGTGCGGGTTGTCCCCGTGTAGCGGTGGCTGCGTCGGCGGGTCGGTTGCGGTGGCGCGCTGCTTGGCGGTCGTCGCCTGCTTGGTCTTGTTGACGACCTTGGCGGTCGCCTCGCCCGTCTTCTGCACGGTGCTCTCAAGCCCGGCCTGCAGCTGCTTCGCCGTCTTTTCCAGGGCTTCTCGCGCCTCGCGCAGCTCATCGTTGTTGCCGAGCGCTCCGCCCGGCAAAGCAACGATCACAAGGCTGCCCATCAATAGCGCGAACGCACCCAGCGTCTTGCGGGTCATACGGTCCCTCCCACTTGTGTTGCATCCGCGCCCACCGATCCCTGTCGCGGATACTGAATCCAACCCCGACCGTACCCTGGTGGAGGTAGCCAAAACCTATCGGAAACCTAAAGGTCGTGCCGGTCAGTTGCTTGCAGGCGCCGCGCCCATCGCCCGTACGTAGGCGTCAGCGAGCGAATCGGCGGCATAGAAGCTGCGCAGACCCGCCGCCGAATCGCGCGCGATGAGCTGTCCGTCGCGGATGAGCGCGATCTCCTCGCAGAGCTCGTCGGCCTCCTCGAGGTAGTGCGTCGTCAGCAGGATCGTGGTGCCCTCGTCGTGCAGGCGGTGGATGTAGCGCCACAGCTCCAGGCGCAGCTCGAAGTCGACCCCGGCGGTCGGCTCGTCGAGGATCACGAGGCGCGGCTCGTGCATCAGCGCGCGAGCGAGCAGCAGCCTGCGGCGCATGCCGCCCGACAGCTTCGGCGCGCGGACGCCCGCCTTCGCTCGCAGGTCGAAGACGTCCATCATCTCCCTGGCGCGGCGGCGCGCGTCGCGCCGCGTCATCCCGAAGTACCCGCCGTGAAAGAGCAGCGTCTCCTCGACGTCGAGGAAGCGGTCGAGGTTGACGTCCTGCTCGGCGAGGCCGACCATCCGCCGCGCGCCGAGCGCGTCGTGCGGCTGGCCGAAGATGTCGATCGCGCCGCTCGTCACGCGGATGAGGTTGCAGACGGCGCTGATGATCGTCGTCTTGCCGGCGCCGTTGGGCCCGAGCAGCCCGAAGAAGCTGCCGACCTCGATCTCCAGATCGAAGTCCTGCACGGCGAGCAGGCCGCCGACTTCGTCCCCACCCGCCGCCGGCCGACCCCGCCGCAGCGGCCAGCGCAGCCCGCCGCGGTCGGCGTCGTAGCGCTTCGTGAGACCGCGGATGCTCAGCGCGTTGGTCACGCACCCCAGGCTAGTCGGGGCAGGCGGAGCGCTCGTCGCCGTCCCGCGTACCTGCGGGGGGCGATCACTAGGATGCCGGGATGCCTCTGGTCCCCTCAGTCGTTCAGCGCAGCGCGCGCGGCGAACGCGAGTACGACATCTACTCGCGCCTGCTCAACGAGCGCATCATCTTCCTCGGCACGCCGATCAACGATCAGGTCGCGAACCTCATCGTCGCCCAGCTGCTGCACCTGGAGTCCGAGGATCCCGAGAAGGACATCTCGCTGTACATCAACTCGCCGGGCGGCTCGATCTACGCGGGGCTCGCGATCTACGACACGATGAACTTCGTCAAGCCCGACATCCAGACGATGTGCATGGGCGTCGCGATGTCGATGGGGTCGCTGCTGCTGACCGCGGGCGCGAACGGCAAGCGCTTCTCACTGCCCAACAGCCGGGTGCTCATCCACCAGCCCTCGGCCGGCTTCGAGGGGCAGTCGACCGACATCGAGATCCACGCTCGCGAGATCATCAAGACGCGCAAGCGGATGGACGAGATCTACGCCCTGCACACCGGCCAGCCCGAGGAGCAGGTCCGCGCCGACATGGAGCGCGATCGCTTCTTCAAGCCCGATGAGGCCGTCGAGTACGGCCTCATCGACCGGGTGCTCGAGCAGCACTAGCGACGTCGGCGGCGGAAGGTCCGCGCCTGCGTGAGCGGACGGCGAAACCTCACTCAGCGACCTGAGATTCCGTAGAGGGCGCCGTACTTCGCGCCCAGGTACTCGAGCACCGGCGCGGGATCCAGCGGGCCGCCGGTCGCCTGCTCGATGAGCTCGGGCGGTGAGAGCAGCCGGCCGTGGCGATGGACCTTCTCGCGCAGCCAGGTGCGCAGCGCGCCCAGCTCGCCGCGCGCGATCGCCTCCCCGAGCCCCGGGATGTCACCGTGCGCGGCACGCCACAGCTGAGCGGCGAGCACGTTGCCGATCGCGTATGTCGGGAAGTAGCCGATGATCCCCTCCGACCAGTGGACGTCCTGCAGGACCCCGTTGAGATCGTCGGGCACGTCGACGCCGAGGAACTGCTTCATCTTCGCCGCCCAGGCGGCCGGCAGGTCAGCCGTCGGGAGCGAGCCCTCGACGAGCGCGAGCTCGAGCTCGTAGCGCAGGATGACGTGCAGCGAGTAGGTCACCTCGTCGGCCTCGACGCGGATCAGCGTCGGGCGCACGATGTTGATCGCGCGGACGAACGCGTCGAGGTCGACGTCGCGCAGCGTCAGCGGGAAGCGCTCGCGCATGCGCGGCAGCCAGTGCGTCCAGAACTCGCGGCTGCGGCCGACGAGGTTCTCCCACAGCCGGCTCTGGGACTCGTGCACCCCCAGCGAGACGCCGCTGCCGAGCGTCGTGCGCTCGAGCACCGGGTCGACGCCGTGCTCGTAGAGGCCGTGGCCGACCTCGTGCATGAGCGCGAACAGGCCGCTCAGGCTGTGCTCGTCGAAGCGCGACGTGACGCGGATGTCGCCACGCCCGGGCGCCGCCGCGAACGGGTGGACGGCGTCGTCGAGACGCCAGGCGTCGGCATCGAAGCCCATCGACTGCACGATCTCCAGGCCGACCTCACGCTGTGCGGCGATCGGGAAGTCGCCGGCGAACGTCTGACGCGCGGGCTGCAGCGCGATCTGCGACAGCAGCGGCACGAGCCCGGCGCGCAGGCGCTCGAAGAGCGCCGTGACCTGCGCGGCGGTGGTACCCGCCTCGTAGCGGTCCAGCAGCGGATCGTACGGATGCTCGGCGTCGGGAAAGCAGTCCGCATACCGGCGCGCGAGCTCGATGTTGCGCCGCAGCGCCGGCTCGAACGTCGCGAAGTCGTTGTCCTCGCGCGCCTGCAACCACGTCGCGTAGCCCTGCGAGCCCGCCAGCGACATCGCCGCCGTCAGCTCGCTCGGCACGCGCCGCGCGACATCGTGGTCGCGACGCGCCGCGCGGGCGATCAGCGGCTCCATCGCCGCGGCGTCATCGAGCAGGGCGCCGAGCTCCGGTGCGACGAGCCGCTCGTGGTGCAGGCGGCTGATCGTCGCGAGCGCCTCGCCGCGCGCGGGCGCTCCGCCCGGCGGCATCATCACCTGCTGGTCCCAGGCCAGCACGTGCCCGGCGTGGCCGAGGTCGACCAGCTCGCCGAGCCGCTCGCTCAGTCGCGGGTCAAGCGACGGCATGCTCGATCGCGCCGAGCGACTCGATCTCGATGCGGATCACGTCGCCCGACGCGAGGAAGCGGCGCGGCTCCATCGACATGCCGACGCCGCTCGGCGTGCCGGTGAGGATGAGGTCGCCCGCCTCGAGCGTGCAGGTCTCGGAGATGAAGTCGACGATCTGCTGCGGACCGAAGACGAGGTCGCTCGTGGAGGAGTCCTGGCGCAGCTCGCCGTTGACGTGGGTCGTGATCTGCAGGTTCTGCGGGTCGGGCACCTCGTCGGC
>DASYVZ010000389.1:0-2573 GCA_035936515.1 Solirubrobacteraceae bacterium
CCCCGGCGCTGCTGGGCGGCGACTTCAACGTGCGCGCGCCGGCGGCGGCCGGGTTCGAGCCGCTCGGCGGCCACGGTGTCGACCACGTCCTCGGGCACCGCCTGCGCGCGACGGGCGCCGTCGTGCTGCCCGACCGCGGGACGCTCTCCGATCACCCCGCGCTCATCGTGGAAGTGCTGCTGCAGGAGGATCGCGGGTACGGCTAGTCTCGCCCGCATCCGAACCTTCAGGAGAACCCATGCATCGTTTGACCATCGCGGTGACGTGCGCCGCACTCGCCCTCGCGCTCGGTGCGTGCGGAAAGGCTGACGACAGCACGCAGGGCCGCGACGCCGACGGCGACGGCGCGACGGTGACGACGAACCCGACGCCCGAGGCGCAGACGAGCACGCAGGGCGAGGCGGCGGAGTCCGATTGATGCAGGACATCGAGTTCGTACCCCACGACGCCCAGGTGAAGGTCGGCCGAAGGCCGGCACGATCGACTACGTCTGCACGATCCACCCCGGCCAGGACGGCCGCCTGATCGTCACGGAGCAGGCCGGAAGCCGAACCCGCGCATGAGCAGCATCGCCTTCTGACCCAGCGTGCCGGGCTTGGGCAGGACCCCGAGCTGGGTCGCTGCGTCGTAGAGATCGAAGAACGCCCGCACGCGCCACAGCCGCGTCCGGGGCTCGTCGAGCTCGCAGTACAGCACCGCCTGCACCACGACCCCGCGATCGGTCGCCGGAAACGCCTCCAGCTCGCCGGAATGCGTTCCGATCAGCTTCACGGGCGCCGCGACGAAGCGCCCGTCGGTCAGCCGCGGACCGGTGGGCTCCAGGCGGGCGTCGGGCGCGGCGATCCGCAGCCGCCCGGCGTGCTCCGCGAGCGCAGCGGGTCCGTGCAGCGGGCCCTTGAAGGTCAGCGGATCCTCGTAGTGCAGGTCGGCGGCGCACGTGTCGGCGAGCTCCTGCGCGAGATCGGCCGCCGACCAAGCCGCCTCGAAGCGGGCCACGAGCCGCTCGGCTGCGGTCACTCCGCGAACTCCGGCATGCCCTCACGCGGGGAGCTCGCGCGGGCGTGCGTGCGCCGCGGGATCCTGCCGGCGTCGCGCGCGAGCACGCCGGCGAGCACGCCGTGGCGGATCGCGTGGGCCATCGCCACGGGATCGGTGGCGCGCGAGATCGCGCTCGCGCACAGCACGCCGTCGCAGCCCAGCTCCATCGCCAGCGCCGCGTCGGAGGCCGTGCCGACGCCGGCGTCGAGGATCACCGGAACGCCGGCGGCCTCCACGATGAGCGTGAGGTTGGCCGGGTTGGCGATGCCCTGGCCGCTGCCGATCGGCGAGCCGAGCGGCATGACCGCCGCGCAGCCGACGTCCTCCAGGCGCCGCGCGAGGACGGGGTCGTCGCTCGTGTAGGGCAGCACCACGAAGCCCTGGTCGACGAGCTGCTCGGCGGCGACGAGCAGCTCCGGCGCGTCGGGCAGCAGCGTCCGCTCGTCGCCGATGACCTCGAGCTTGACCCAGTCCGTGCCAAGCGCCTCACGGGCAAGCTGCGCGGTCAGGACGGCGTCGCGGGCGGTGAAGCAGCCGGCCGTGTTGGGCAGGACGTCGACGCCGCGGTCGCGGATGACGTCCAGCAGCGAGCCCTCGGCGGAGGCGTCGATGCGGCGCATGGCGACGGTGACAAGCTCGGTCTCGCTCGCGTCGATCGCCGCGCCGAGCGTCTCCATCCGGGTGAAGCCGCCGGTGCCGAGCAGCAGCCGCGAGCGCAGCGTGCGCCCGGCGATCTGCAGCGGCGCCGACCGCGTCCGTCCGCCGGCGTGTGGCTGCGTGGTCATCCGCCCTGCACCGCCCGCACGATCTCGACGCGGGCGCCCTCGTCGAGCGTGCGCGTCTGCCACACGCCGCGGCGGGCCACCTCGGCATCGACGGCGACCGCGATCCCGGCCGTGTCGGGATCGATCCCGCGCTCGACGAGGACGTCGCGGATCGTCGGGCTCTCCGCCGTGTCCACCGGCTCTCCGTTCACGAAGATCACGCGGTCACCGAGCCAAAGCGCGCCGCCGCGAACGCGGGCAGGACAGGTTCGTCAGCGCCGCCGTCCTCGAGGCCGGCGACCACGATCTCGGCGGTCACCGGCGCGAGCAGGATCCCGTTGCGGTGATGGCCGGTCGCCCAGTGCAGCCCGGCCACCTCGTCGGCCGGTCCGAGCACCGGCGCGTTGTCGGGCGTCGCCGGACGCAGCCCGGCCGACAGCTCCTCGATGACCATCTCGTGCACGCCCGGGACGAGCTCGCCCGCGTCGCGCAGCAGCTCGTAGATGCTGCCCGCGGTGACGGTCGTGTCAAAGCCGCGCTCCTCCATCGTGGCGCCGAGCACGTAGCGCCCGTCGCCGCGCGGGACGAGATAGCCGCCCTCGAACCTCACGATGCGCGCCGTCAGGCCGGCGCCGGCGGGGTCGCGCAGGCGCAGGATCTGCCCCTTGACCGGGCGCACGGGGACGTGCGCCTCCTCGGGCAGCCCGGGCAGGCTCCCCGACCACGGCCCGGCGGCGACCACGACCCGTCCGGCGCGCAGCTCCTCGCCGC
>DASYVZ010000390.1:0-3570 GCA_035936515.1 Solirubrobacteraceae bacterium
ACCGCGCCCCGGCCTGCGCGCGCAGCGCCGCGACGAACGCCTGCGCGTCGGGCGCCGTCGTGACCGCGCGCTCCCACGTGTGCACGCCGGCCAGCTCGGGTGAGATCGTGCGCCGCCCGAGGCGGGCGTACTTGAGGATCCGGTAGGGCAGCGCGGCGTCGTTGAAGGGCTCGACGCGGAACGGCAGGATCCCGACGTCGGCGCAGAGGATCAGCCGTGCCGCCTCCTGGTCGCTGCGCCTCCCCAGCCAGACGAGGTTCGGCGCCGCCCGGCACCAGGCGAAGTCGCGGTCCTGCTTGCACTCGTCCTCGTGCCACGAGCCGACGAGCAGCAGCACGAGCTCGGGCATCGCCTCGGCCACGGCGCGCAGCAGCGCCCAGTCCGTGCGCCACCCGAGGTGGCCGAGCGAGACGGCGATGACCGCGCGGCCCGGATCGGGCGCGGGAAAGGAGTCGGCCGCCAAGCCGACGAGCTGCGCCTCGCGCCCCGCCTCGCGCTCGAGCTCCGCGAGCTTGCCGGAGACGACGAAGGTCAGCGCCGATCGCTCGGCGGCCTGCTCGTGCAGCGCCGCCAGCCGCACGCGCATCGAGGCCGAGGCGTCGTAGGCCATCTCGTAGCGATCCCAGCGCCCGTACCACAGCTCGGCACCCGGTCGTTGCGCCAGCAGCGCCCGCGCCAGCGGCCACTGGACCGGGTGGAAGATCGCCACCGCGCGCAGGTCGCCCTGCAGCGCGCGCAGCAGGCGCCGCGCGGTCCGCCGGGCCACGCGATCACGCAGCGGGGCGGGGAGCCGTGCCACGGCGCCGTAGGGGACGCGGGGCGGGTCGGCGGCCACGACGCCGTCGGCGCGCAGGAGGTCGCGAGCCTGGTCGGCGAGGATGAATCCCTCCAGCGGACGCGGCAGCAGCAGGAGGGCACGCGGATCCGGCACGTGCTGACAGTACCGTGGCGCCGATGCGCAGCCTCTTCACGCGCCTGCTGGCGGGGGGCGCGGCATACCAGGCGTCGAGCGTCCTGTCGGCGGTGCTGGCGCTCGTCACGCTGCCGCTGTACACGCGCGCGCTGACGCGCTCGGATTTCGGCGTCGCCGAGACGCTGCTGACGTTCATCATCCTCGCGTCGATCCTGCTGCGCTTCGGCCTCGGCGAGGCGTTCGTGCGCTTCTACTTCCAGACGGCGGAGGGGCAGCGCGACCGCCTGGCGCGCACGACGACCGCTTCCGTGCTGCTCGTCACGACCGCGGTCGCGCTCCTGGGCGCCACGATCGCCGGGCCCCTCAGCGCGCTGCTGCTCGGCTTCGAGGACGCCGGGCTCATGCGGATCGCGGTCTTCGGGCTGTGGTCGTTCACGAACCTCGAGATCGCCTACGCGCTGCTGCGCGTCGAGGAGCGCCGCCGCGCCTACGTCGTCGCCTCCCTGTGCAACGTGCTGCTGACCGTCGTGCTGACGGTGACGCTCGTCGTGGCGCTCGACGGCGGCGCGCGCGGCTACCTGGCCGGCAACTACATCGCGTCGGCGGTCGTCCTGCTCGGGCTGTGGTGGCTGCTGCGCGGGCGGATCGGGCTGCGGCCGGAGATGGGCCTCGGTCCGCTGCTCGCCTTCGGCGTCCCGACGGTGCCCGCCGACGCGACGGTCTTCGCGCTCAACGTCGTCGACCGCGCGTACATCCTGCGCACGCAGAGCGCGGCCGCGGCGGGCCTGTTCGCCCTGTCGGTGAAGCTCGCGACCGCGGTCATCCTCGCCGTCCGGGGCTTTCAGCTCGCCTGGCCGCCGCTGGCCTACTCGATCCGCGACGACCGCGAGGCCGGGCGCTTCTACGCAACGGTGGCGACGTGGTACGTCGTCGTCGCGGGTTACGTCGTGGCGGGCCTGACGCTGCTCGGCCGCTGGGTCGTGCGCCTGCTCGCCGCGCCGGAGTACTTCGACGCCCACGAGGCGCTGCCCTGGGTCGCGCTGGGCTGGGCGATGTACGGGCTCTTTCTCGTGCTCGTGACGATCGGCGGGCGTGTCGGCGTGACGACGCGGACGTTCCCGGCGGCGCTGGCGGGGGTCGTGGTGAACGTCGTCGTCCTCGTGGCGCTGGTCGGCCCGCTCGGGATCGCCGGCGCCGGCATCGCCCTCGTCGCCGCCTACGCGGTGATGCTCGTCGTGCTGCATCTGCTGACCCGCGGGCTGTTCGCGGTGCCGTTTCAGTGGCGCCGGATCGCGCATGCCGTCGTGCTCCTGGCCGGCGTCAGCGTCGGCGGCGAGCTGGCGCTGCCGCAGGCGGGAGCCGACGGGTTCCTGCTGCGCGCCGGCGCCGCCGCTTTCATCCCGCTCCTGTTCGCGGCCACGCAGTTCGTGGCGCCCGACGAGCGCGCGGCGCTGCGGCGCCTGCGCGCGAGCCGGCGTCCGCGCCGGGTCGTACGGTGAGCGCCGTGCCCGAGCCGACGATCGAGCTGTGGACGGACGGCGCCTGCTCGGGCAATCCCGGTCCCGGCGGCTGGGCGGCGATCCTCGTCGCGCGCGCCGCCGACGGCACGGTCACCAAGCAGGTCGAGCTGTCGGGCGCCGATCCCGCCACCACGAACAACCGCATGGAGCTGCAGGCGGTCATCAGCGGCCTGCGCGCGCTCGAGCGTCCGGCGCGGGTCGCGGTCCACATCGACAGCTCCTACGTCATGGATGCGATCGTCAAGGGCTGGCACGTCGGCTGGGTCGAGCGCGGCTGGCAGACCGCCGCCAAGCAGCCCGTGAAGAACCGGGAGCTGTGGGTGCAGCTGCTGGCGCTCGTCGAGCGCCACACGATCACGTGGCACAAGGTCAAGGGGCACGCCGGCGTGCTGCTCAACGAGCGCTGCGACGAGCTTGCGGTCGCCGCCTGCCAGAGCGTACGCGCGCCACGACGCGCCAGCCGCTCCACAAGCTGATCGGTAGGACCCGCGCGGGAGCGCGGGGGCGCGGCTACCCTCAGCGTGGTGGCCCGCAGACGCTCAGCGACCCCCGCCAACGGCGAGGCCCCTGATCTGGATACGTTCACGAGCGGCTTCGACGAAGCTCGCGGCGCCTCCGGGGAGCCCCGGCCGGCCTACGCGCAGACCCTACGGGCGCTCGACGGCGCCGACCTCGGCGCGCTGTGCCGCACGATCGCCGAGCGTTTCGAGCAGCGCGAAGTCAGCTTCGGCGCGGATCCGTTCGTCGTCGACCCGGTCCCGCGCCTCATCGAGGGCGCCGAGTGGGACGCGCTCGCCGAGGGGCTCGCGCAGCGCGCCCGCGCCCTGAACTGCTTTCTGCGCGACGCCTACGGCGCGCGGCGGATCGTCGCGGCCGGCGTGGTGGAGGCCGACGTCATCGAGCGGGCAGGCGGCTACGAGCCGGACCTGCTGGGCCGGCTGCCCGGCCGCGGCTCTCCGGCCGCGATCATCGGCTTCGATGTCGTGCGTGATCCCGACGGCGAGTTCTTCGTGCTCGAGGACAACCTGCGCACGCCCTCGGGCTTCGCCTATGCGGTCGCCGCGCGCGAGGCGCTGACGGAGGCGCTGCCGCCGGGCATCCCGCGGCCGCGCCCGCTCGAGGCGCGCGCGCGGGAGC
>DASYVZ010000391.1:0-2305 GCA_035936515.1 Solirubrobacteraceae bacterium
GCTGTCGCCGTAGCCGCGCCGGTCGAGCGCGATCGCGCGCAGGCCGGCCGCGGCAAGCTGCTCGAGCGCCGGCTCCCACGCCTGCGCGTCGGACGCCATGCCGTGCACGACGAGCACCGCCGGCCCCTCGCCGCGCGAGCGGTAGTGCAGCGCCACCCCGGCACCCTCGACGTATGCCATGCGCGCAGGCTAGTGGGCGCCTCACGGGCTGACGAGACCATCCAGCTACGATGGGTGACATGGAAGGTGGATTCGGAGGACTCTTCGGCGACCCCGAGGATCTGGCCAAGAAGATGGCGGAGTTCGCGGAGTCGATGCAGGCTCAGCAAGGCCTCGTCTGGGCCGACAACGCGATCAAGCTCGCAGTCGAGATGACCGTCGCGGCGATCAACCGCGCCAACATCCAGGGGACGGTCGATCAGCAGGCCGAGCAGATCCGTACGGTCATGGCAACGGTCTTTCCCGACGCCGTCGCGCTCGTGCGCGAGGCGCGTCAGGGTCTGCAGTAGGCAGCGGCACGCCGGCTACGCCCGCTGCGCCCGCCGCAGCGGCCTCCGCGAGCGCGGCTGCCTTCTCCGCCTCGCGCTCCTCCTTGCCCAGGCGGACCGCCTCCTTGAACGAGCGGATCCGGAAGATCCCGACGAGCGCCGCGAAGCCCGTCCCCAGCGTCGAGACGGCGATCGTGATCTGCTGGCCCACCGAGTACGCCGCAACGGTCGCGCCCGACGCCGTGCCGCTGAAGACCTTGACGAGCAGCGCCTGCTGCACGCCCGCGCCGCCCGGCGTGAAAGGCACGACCGCGGCGACGGCGTTGACGCCGAGCACGAGCAGCACGTTGCGCACCGAGCCGCCGACGTTGAACGCCTCGAGCAGAAACCAGAACGCGGTGAAGCGAAAGCACCAGCCCGCGAGCTGCCACGCGAAGACCTCGCGCAGGTAGCGGCGGCGGTCGAAGAGGATCGTCAGGCCCTGACGCACGCGCGCCCAGAACGCCTTCACGCGCTGCGAGAGCACCGCGAAGGCGACGAGCACCGCGACGGCGAGCGCGGTGATCAGAAACAACGTGAACTTCGGGTGGCTCGCCAGGAACGACAGGTCGAACGCGTTGAGCTTGGCGAAGTCCGGCGGCTTGGGGAACACGCCCTGGCTGAAGGCGAACGACAGGATGAAGATCGCCATGATGCCGTCGAAGACGGCCTCGACGCAGATCGCGGCGCCGACCGCCGGGTACGTCGCGTGCGGGATCGAGCGCTTGACGAGAAAGAGCTTGATGATGTCGCCGCCGCGGGCGGGGATGACGTTGTTGAAGCCGTACGCGGCGATGTACGCCCCCCAGATGCGGCGAAACGCGATCGGCTCAGCGGGATAGGCGGCGCGCAGGGTGTGAAAGAACGCTCGCGCGCGCAGCGACAGGTAGATCACGAACGCCGTCGCGCCGCACAGCAGCGACAGCCAGCCCACCTGCGACAGGCTGTCGAAGAACGAGCCGATGGCGTCGAAGAACGAGCCGATCGAGGCGTGGACGAACACGCGCCGAAGAGTACGCGCGCTCAACGCTCCGCCCGCTTCTGCCGATACGAGCAGCACGATGCCAGCCGCCGCCGCCCTCGGTTCCCGCTCGCCGCGCATCATCCCCTTCGCGCGGATGGGCGACGAATCCCTCGCCGGCCGCGCCGCGGCGGGCGACAACGGCGCCGCGAGCGCGCTGTGCGAGCGCTACCACGAGCCGCTGCTGGGCTACTGCCGCTCGATCCTGCTCAATGCCGAGGACGCCCACGACGCCACGCAGAGCGCGCTCGAGAACGCCCTGCGCGCGCTGCCGCGCCGCGAGCCCGGACGGTCGCTGAAGCCGTGGCTGTACCGGATCGCGCACAACGAGTCGATCAACATCGTCCGCCGCCGCCAGCCGGCGGCGCCCGCGACCGAAACCGACGACCGCCTCACGGTGCCGGGGCCCGAGGTCGACGCCGAGCAGCGCACGCGCCTGGCGCAGCTCGTCGACGACCTGCGGATGCTGCCCGAGCGCCAGCGCGGCGCGCTCGTCATGCGCGAGCTCAGCGGCCTGAGCTACGACGAGATCGCGCTCGCACTCAACGTCTCCAACGAGGCCGCGCGGCGCGCCGTCTTCGATGCCCGCACCGCCCTGCACGACGCCGTCAACGGGCGCGCGACGGAGTGCACGAGCGTGCGCCGCTGCCTGTCCGACGGCGACCGCCGCCACCTGCGCGCGCGTGGCGTACGCGCCCATCTGCGCTCCTGCGACGACTGCGCCACCTTCGAGCGCGCG
Organism: Solirubrobacteraceae bacterium; assembly: GCA_035936515.1. Lineage (GTDB taxonomy): Bacteria > Actinomycetota > Thermoleophilia > Solirubrobacterales > Solirubrobacteraceae > CADCVQ01. The sequence goes on from DASYVZ010000391.1 coordinate 2,288, forward strand.
ATGGGCACGCGCCAGACG
>DASYVZ010000392.1:0-2252 GCA_035936515.1 Solirubrobacteraceae bacterium
ACGGGACGCGGATGCCGTCCTCGGCGCGAGCGGCCTCGCGCAGCGGCACGAAGCTCACGTTGCTGCCGAACAGACCGGTCTTCACCGCCAGCCACGCGGGCTCGCCGGTTGCGCGGTCGACGTAGATCTCCGTGATCTCGCCGATCTTCGAGCCGTCGCCGTCGTACAGCGTTTCACCCGGCCAGTTCTGCAAGTCGTGTGCGGTCTGCATGTGGTTCCTTCCTTTCTGCGTTCGACACCTCGCGTTTGCCCGCATTTCATTAGGACGCGCGCGTGGGTGTTCGTGGCCTGACGTTGTACGAGGCTGCGGCGGCCCGGACCGGACGGGGGAGGGTCCGGTCCGGCCTCCGCGTTCTCCACGGGCCGGGGGGAGGAGAGACGGGCCCGCGGGTGGAGCGCCCGAGGGGAGGGAGGGCGCCGCCGCTCTAGTAGTTCGTCCAGCTGCTCGAGTAGGTCGGCTGCCCGCCGTTGCCCTGCTCGCCACTGCCCTGGCCGCCGCCCTGCATCGACGCCTGGGCCTGCTGGGCCTGCTGCTGGCCGCGCTCCTTGCCGGTCTGCCAGTCGCGCTTGAGCTGGTCCTTGTTGCGCTGCCCTGACTCGTAGGCGCCCTGCAGCATCTGCGCGGCGACGTCGCGCCCGCCGAGGCCGAACGCCAGCGCGCCGGCGAGGGCGAGCATCCCCAGCAGCGCCGCATAGGTGATCGTCACGATCTCCTCGGCGATCGTGAGCTGGTTGAGCACCATGAACAGGCCGATGGCGAGGATCAGCCCCGGCACGACCGCGGTGACGATCTTGCCGGTCGGCGTGTCGCCCATGAGCTTCTGCGCCGCTCCGGCGACGGCGCCCGCCAAGGCGGCCGCGCCCACGAAGATCAGGATCGCGACGATGATGTTCGGCAGGAAGGCCTGCACCTGCGCGATGAACGTCGTCAGCGCGGCGATCTGCAGCGCGCCGATCGCGGCCGAGAGGGCGAATAGGAAGATGAACCAGTACGCCGTCGCGCCGATGAGGTGTGACGGCTGCGCGCCCGGGCTGATCTTCTCGACGTAATCACCAGCCGGCGACTCGTGGAGCTTCCTGTCGACGCCGAGGCTGTCCATACCGCGGTTGACGGCGGCGCGGACGACCTTGGCGATGATCCACCCGACGAAGAGGATCGCCAGGAACCCGAGGACGTTCGGGATGAAACCGAAGAAGGAGTTCAGGCCCTGCTGGACGCTGTCTCCGATGTTCACTGCTGCGATCACGTTGACCTCCGTGGCGTCGGGAGCGCCCCGTGGCGCTCTGTTGCCGCACGGATGCCCGCGCCGGGTCGAGCCCCTCACGTTCTGTCCACGGTCTGTTCAGGTTGTGCGCACGCGGGTACACCCGGCGCCCGTGTCCGACGCGCTGTTTCGCATCGGCGAGCTCAGCCGCCGCACCGGTGTCAGCATCGATGTCATCCGGGCGTGGGAGCGCCGCTACGGCCTGCTGAACCCGTCGCGCAGCGATTCGAACTTCCGGATGTACACGCGCGACGACGTCGCCCGGCTGCGGCTGATGCAGCACTACGTCAAGCAGCAGGTCGCGCCGGCACGCGCCGCCGAACTCGTCCGGCAGGCCAAGACGGCGTCGCTGGAGTCCAATCCCGGCATCCCGGCGGCCGACATCCGCAAGGCGCTCAGCGTCCTCCACGAGTCGCTCGAGCGCTTCGAGGACGCTCCGGCCGACCAGCTCCTGCGACGCCTCGTCGGCGTGTTCACGCCCGGCATCGTGTTCCGTGACGTCCTCCTGCCATACCTGCGCGAGCTCGGGGCACGGTGGGAATGCGGTGAGGCGAGCATCGCGCAGGAGCACTTCGCCAGCGGCTTCCTGGAGCACTGGATGCTTGGTTGCGCCCGCCGCACGGGACGCCCCGGCAGCCGCCGTGCCGTCCTCGCATGCGTCCCGGGCGAGCACCACTCGCTGGGCCTGACGGCCTTCGGAGTCGTGCTCAGGGACCTCGGCTGGGGCGTCACGTTCCTCGGGCGCGACGTTCCCGTCGCGGCGGCCCGCAGCGCCGCCGACGCCGTGCGAGCCGACGCGATCGTGCTCGCCGCGGTCATGCCCGAGCCGCTCGCCGCCGCGGCGCGCGACCTCACCGAGCTCATGGAGACCCACTCCGTCGTCGTCGGCGGGCCGGCGGCCGATCGCGATGCGGGCCAGCTGCCCAAGCCCCGCCTTCTGCGTGCAGACCTCGTGGGGGCGGCGCGCGCCCTCACGCTCGCCACGCC
>DASYVZ010000393.1:0-2086 GCA_035936515.1 Solirubrobacteraceae bacterium
GCACGATGGCCGGGCCGAGCCCGAGCAGGCCCTCGATCTCCAGCACGCGCACGAGCGTCAGCGACGCTACGGCCGCGGCGAGCTGCAGCATCGCCGAGTTCATCGCCAGCGAGCTCGACAGCAGCGCCGTGTTGCGTCCGATCGGCAGCGGTTGGGCGGAGGCCATGGCCGGCGAACGCTACCCGCGGCGAGCGCGCCCGTTACGGTTGAGCGGTGCGCTCGCTGGCATCACTCGCGACCGCCGCGGTGCTCGCCGGCGCGACGCCGGCGGCCGCGCCGACACCCGCAGCCGCCGCGTCGCTCGCCAAGACCACGACCTCCTACGCGACGGTCGGCGGCGACGCTGCCACGCGGTACTCGCGGCTGAAGCTGCTGCCGGGATGGAAGCGCGTCGTGCGCGACGACCTCGGCGCCCCCGCGAGGAAGGGGCGCCTCGCCCGCCGGCGCTCGCTGCTGTACTTCGCCCAGCTGTCGGACTTCCAGCTCGCCGACGAGGAGTCGCCCGTCCGCGCGGAGATTCTCGACATCGCAGGCACGCCGTTCACCTCGGCATGGCGTCCGCAGGAGGCGCTCGAGCCGTTCACCGTCGACGAGGTGATCCGCCAGGTCAACCGCTTCGACGCAAGCCCGATTCGCAACCGGACCCGGCGCCGCGCGCGCATGGCGCTGGCGATCACGACCGGCGACTCCGCCGACAACCAGCAGATCAACGAGGTCAGATGGGTCGTGCGGCTGCTCGAGGGCGGCCGGCTGGACCCGAACTCCGGCGTCGAGGGCGGCGTCTGCGGCGCGCTCGCCGGACCACCCGGCGAGGCCGCTCGCTACACCGGCGTGCAGGACGACGACGACGTGCTGGAGTCCGGCCGCTTCTATGACCCCGACCGGCCATCGGGCGCTTTTCGCGCCTGGCCGAGCTATCCGGGGCTCATGGATCGCGCCCAGGTGCCCTTCGAGACGGCGGGGCTGAAGCGCCCGAGCTACGTGGCGCTGGGCAACCACGACGCCACCGTGCAAGGCAATCTGCACGCCCTGCAGGCGCTTGACGATGTCGCCAGAGGCTGCGTGAAGCCGCTCTCGCTGAGCGGCCTGCCCGGGCTCGGCGCGCTGGCGACCGGCCCCGCTCGCACCATCGTCGTGGCGCCCGATCCCGAACGCGGCTTCGCGGACCAGCCGACGTACAAGGCGCTGCACGCCACGGGTCGTCAGGGCGACGCGCACGGCTTCGGCTTCGTCGATCCCGCTGAGCTGACGGCCTCGCGCGGCCAGGCCGCCTACTACGCGTTCGCTCCGAGACGGGGCGTGCGGATGATCTCGATCAACACCGTCGCCGAGGGCGATCGCCTCAACTCCAACGGGAACCTCGACGACCCGCAGTTTCGCTGGCTGCGCCGGCAGATCGCGGCCGCGGAGCGGCGCGACGAGCTCATCGTCCTCTTCGGCCACCATCCGATCCGCAGCCTCACGAATCCCGCGCCCGACGAGGATGCCGGCGACTGTGCGCTGCGGGCGGTCACCGGGCCGGGCTGCGACCTCGACCCGCGCCCCTCGCGGCCGCTGCACCTCGGCGCCGACCTGCAGGCGCTCGCGCTCGCGCACCCCAACGTGATCGCCTACGTCGCGGGGCACACGCACGAGAACCGCATCACCGCGATCAGGCGAAGGGGCGACCGGAGCGGGGGCTTCTGGGCGATCGAGTCCGCCTCGGAGATCGACTGGCCGATCCAGTCGCGCCTGCTCGAGCTGATGGACAACCGCGACGGCACGCTGTCGATCTTCGGCACGCTGATCGACCACGCCGCCCCGCTCGCGACGCCGCAACCGGGCACGGCGGCGGCGAGCTTCGGCGCCGCGGCGCTCGCCGCGCTCGCTCGCGAGTTCGCCTACAACGACCCACAGGCCGGCGTCGAGGACGGGGCCGAGGGGCGCCCGCGCGATCGCAACGTGGAGCTGCTGCTGGACGACCCGCGCCGGCGCGGAGGCGGCGGCCGGCGGAGCGTCACCCGCCGAGCACCTTGATCACCAGACGCTTCGGGCGGCCGCCGTCGAACTCGGCGTAGAAGACCGCCTGCCATGGGCCAAGGTCCAG
>DASYVZ010000394.1:0-3212 GCA_035936515.1 Solirubrobacteraceae bacterium
ATCGCGTCCTCCAGGTCGGGAGCTTCGAGCCGCGGCCCGGCGTGGGAGGTGGGCATCGGCGCAGAGTGAAACTCACTGTTGCGAGGACTTGCAACTACGGGTGTGCCGGTGCTGGCCGGCAAGGTCTGCCCGCCCGCTATACTCACTTCTGTACGGCCGGAGATCGATCCGGCATCAGCAGTGTCAGCGCCCGCAGTCGTTGCCTCAGAGCACCTCCGCGATCGCAGCACGCAATTTCTGGAGGTAGTACCCATGGCAACTGGAACCGTCAAGTGGTTCAGCGACGACAAGGGCTTTGGTTTCATCACGCCCGATGACTCGGGCAAGGACCTGTTCGTCCATCACACCGGCATCGCCGGCGATGGCTTTCGCTCTCTCTCCGAGGGCGCGCGCGTGACCTTCGACGCCGAGGCCGGCGACAAGGGCCCCAAGGCCGTCAACGTCACCCTGGCCTGATCGCGATGGCCGCCCCGACCACGCGCGAACGCGCAGAGGCCAAGCGCCTGCAAAAGCTCGAGGATCTCGAGGAGCAGGTGCGCAGTGGCTCCCTCGTTGTGCGTCAGATGACGCCCGAGGAGCTGGCCCGGTTCGGGCCGCGGCGTCCGCAGGCCCCGCGCCGCCGGCGCTTCTAGAGCAGCGGCAGAGCGACGCCCCGCCAAGGCGGGGCGTCGTGGTCGCGCCTCAAGGCCCCCGGTTCGTCCGACGGTAGGTCGTGTTCTCAGGTGGTGATGGACCCGGGCGGTCGGTCGAAGCGGCCGGAACGGGCGGGGCGTATGCGACTGACCAGCCGTCGGATCGCTTTGAACTCAGGAAGCAGTTGACGCGCTACGCCGCCACGATGATCGTCCCGCAGGCCGCCAGCGCCATGCAGCCGATCACTGTCGCGACGATCCCCAGCGTCTCGCCCACGGCCGCGACCGCGCGGATGTCGGCGGGCATGTCGGGTTGCGACGCGCGGCGGATGCGGCGCCCGAGCTGCCATGCCCAGATGCTGACGGGTAGCGTCACGCCGAAGAGCATTCCGAGCGAGATCAGTGCCACCCCGAGGGAGAGCGCCCCCAGCACGAGCGCCAGGAACGCGCTGGAACGCCGAACCGGCTGGCGTGCGGGGGCGGCCGACGCGGGCGGACCGTCGTCGGGCAGCGGGTAGGGCAGTTCGCGGAGGGCGTGGCGCAGGGCGTCGAGGAAGCGGCCCGCGGTCGCCTCGGCGCAGCGCTGCTCGTACTCCTCGAGCGTCAGGCGGCCGGCGAGCCAGTGCACGCGCAGCAGGGCCAGCGCCTTCTCGCGATCGGCATCCGACGCGCGGATCCGGGCGGTCGGTGCGGGGGTGGGCAATGTCGTGGTCATCGTCTCGCTCCAGAGATTGATCGACCGTTCAAAACCAAAGCCTAACCGATCGGTCAAACTGTTGCAGCGATGGCGAAGGACTCACGCGAGAAGATCATCCAGGCAGCATTCGAGGCGCTGCGAACAAAGGGCTTCGCCGGTGCCAGCGCGCGCACGATCGCAGCCCTCGCCGGCGTCAACCCGAGCCTCATCTTCTACTACTTCCCGAGCCTCGACGACCTGCTGTTGGCGGCCCTGCGCGCGTCGTCGGATGAACGCCTGGAGCGCCACCGCGCGGCCGCGCAGGCGGTCGTGACGCCACGCGAACTCGTCGCGCTGCTGCGCCGCCTCTATGAGGAGGACACCGCCAGCGGTCACATCCGCGTGGTATCGGAGATGGTCGCCGGGAGCGTGTCACGCCCGGAGCTCGGCCGTCAGGTCATGCAGCTGTGGGAGCCGTGGGTGGCGCTCGCCGAGCACTCGGTCACGCGCGTGCTCGCCGGCTCGCCATTGGCCGCGCTCGCGCCACCGCGCGAGCTCGCGCTGGCAGGCGTCACCTTCTACCTCGGCGCGAACCTTGTCACGCACCTCGGTCAGGCGACGGAGACCGTCGACGCGCTGCTCGCGTCCGCCGAGCGCTTGACGGGAATGCTCGACCTCCTCGGTCCGCCCCAGGATCCTGGCTGATCGCCCCTAAGATTCCGGCACGTGGAGGTGGACCTTCCTGGCGATCTGGCGGACGTCATCGACGTGGGTGGCCGATCTCAGCGGGTGCCCCGCGACCCAGAAGCGATGCTGGGGCCGATGGGGCGTTTCGGCGTGCCCGTCGGGTTCCTGCGCCGCACCGCACGCGACGTGCGGGCGACGCTACCGCTCCTGGTGGCCGTGCTGACGCTCGGGTTGGGAATGTGGGCGGCGTACCTCATCGTGTTTCGGCGCACGGGCGCGCGGCGCGATCTGGCGGCAGCGGCCTTTCACCTCGTCACTGTCGCGGTCGCCTGCGTCCTCATCACCACCGACGCGGGTCTGTTCGCGCTGCTGTGGATCATGCTCGTCAACTACGTCGGCGGCGGAGCGGTGCTCGGCGCGCGGCTCTATCCCGACTCAGCGCCCAGGGAACCCCCGGTCTGTGACGAACAGTGGACGCAACCGCCTCTCGAGCCCTGGACGCGTGCGTGGGTGCGGCGGCGCGTGTCGCTGTGGTGGCAGGCGCTGCTCATTGTTCCCTTCGGCTTTGGCAGCGCGCTCGCGCTGCTCTTCGCCGGCGCCCTCGCACGGAGGCCAGGGTGGTGGGCGCTGATCCCCCTTCATCTAGTCGCAGCGCTCGGAGCAGTCGCGCTCATCGAGGTGGGCTATGACGACGCAAGCGCCATCGCCTTTCTTGGTGGCCTGGCGCTGGGCATCGCCACGTGGGTCACCGGCACACTCCAAGCCGTCGCACTCAGCCCACACTACCTGCTGCGCCGGCGCGCGATGGGCCCGTGACAAGCGATTCCGGAGGAGCGCGTCGGGCGACGTGGCCGCCTGCCCTATCTCTACGTGCGTGCGCTCAGCAACGCTGACACCGTGCGGTCCAACCGCCAGCCCGGTGGCGAGCGGGAACCAACGGGCTGCCGGGCCGACTCGCCTTGATCTCTACGGGCGGCGGCTTTCCTTTGTCTGGAACCACTCGGAGCAGGTCACTAGCCAGCTGAGCGACCTTCTCGGGTGGCGCTGGCGGAGTCCAGCCGCTCACGGGCGCGCTTGATGGCCGTCCGCGCCTCGTCGGCCGACGCCCAGCCGTGCACTTCGGGCTCGGTGCCGCGGATGTCCGCATAGACCTTGAAGAAGTGCACGATCTCCGCGCGCAGGTCATCGGGGATGTCGTCGACGTCGTGCAGCGTTTC
>DASYVZ010000395.1:0-2612 GCA_035936515.1 Solirubrobacteraceae bacterium
ACCTCATCCAGCGCACCCCAGCGCTCGCAGGCGCGAGCGGCCTGCTCGGCGGCGGCCGGCAGCGCCGCGGCGAGCGCGGACGGGTAGTAGTCCGTCAGGCCGAGCTGGGCGACGAGCACGCCGAGGAACACGTCGCCGGCGCCGATCGTGCTCGCGACGCGGACCACCGGCGCGGCCCGCACGTCGACCTTCATCCCCTTCGCGCGCAGGATCGCGCCGCCGCCGCCGAGCGTGACGATGGCGTGCTTCGCGCCGCCTGCGAGCAGCGATGCCGCCGCCGCCTCGGCGTTGCTCTCGCCCGTCATGAGCCGCGCCTCTGCGGTGTTGCACTTGACGAGGAACGCGTCGGGCACGCAGGCGTTGCAGGCGGCGGCCGCGCCGCTCGGGCTGTTGCGCCAGCGATGCAGGCGCACGCTCGGATCGAAGACGACGGGCCGCCCCAGCTCCAGCGCACGCTCGCGCGCGTCCATCGTCAGCTGCGCCGCGCGGTTGTCCGCCAGCGTGTTGGAGGTGAACAGCAGCGCGTCGGTGGCCTCGACGGCCTCGGGCAGCAGCCCCTCGAGCACCCCGACGCTTGCGGCGACGCCGTCGCCGTAGAGCTCCCACGTGGGCTCGCCCTGCTCGTCGACCGTCGTGAACGCGATCGCCGTGGCATGGCCCTTGGCGAGCGCGAACCACCGCAGATCGATACCCGCCGCCGCGAGCCGTTCGTGCAGCCAGCGACCCCAGCGATCTTCGCCGGCGCCGCCGGCGAAGGACACCGCCGCTCCCCGTCGCGCCGCCGTCATCGCGACGTTGGCGATCACGCCGCCCGGCGCCGGGACGAAGCCGTCCACCTCGTCGTAGGAGGAGGCCGGTCGATGGCAGATGAGATCGACGATCGCATCGCCGAAGCAGAGGGTCCGCACTAGTAGTGGTTGTCCGCGTGGGCGACCACGGGCGTGAGGCTATCGTCCGGCGCCGTGCTGACGGTGACCGAAACGCTCCTCGAACTCGACGACCAGCCCGTCTTCCTGCGGCGCGCCGGCGACGACCCGGTGCCGACGATCTACCTGCACGGCATCCCGACGAGCTCGTTCGACTGGCTGGGCCCGCTCGCGCAGGGCGGCGGGATCGCCGTCGACCTGCCGGGCTTCGGTGGCAGCGGCAAGCGCGGCGACCTCGACTACTCGCTGGGCGGCCATGTGCGCTTCCTCAACCGGCTGCTGGACGCACTCGAGCTCGACCGCGTGCGCCTGTGCGGCCATGATTGGGGCGCGGCCGTCGGGCTGGCGTGGGCGGCCGCGCAGCCGGCGCGCGTGCAGCGGCTCGTCATCGTCAACGCGATCCCGCTGCTGGGCGGCTTTCGCTGGCGCGGACCGCGGCGGCTCGTGCGGATGCCGGTCGTCGGCCCGATCGCCGTCGGCTCGGCCTGGAAGCCGATCCTGCGCCAGGTCTCGCGGCGCGTGTCGGCCACGCCCGGCCCGATGCCCGATGCGTTCGTCACAAGCGTCGCCGAGAGCTTCGACCTCGGCACCGAGCGCGCCACGCGGCTGCTGCTGCGCGGCGCCGACCCGGAGGACCTTGCGCGCGCCGGCGCGAACCTGGCCGCGATCACCGCCCCCGCGCTCGTCGTCTGGGGCGAGCAGGACCCGTGGATCGCGCCGCGCTTCGGCTCTGGCTATGCGGCGGCGCTCGGCGACGCCACTCTCGAGCTCGTACCGGACGCCGGGCACTGGCCCTGGATCGACCGGCCGGAGGTCGGCACGCGGATCGTCGAGTACCTGTCTGCTTGATGTCGCGGTCGCCGAGCCGGTCGGTCAGACGGGACCCCGCGCGGCTTCGGCCCTTACTCGACCGTCGTCCGTCCGGCTCCCGCTGCGCCGATCGAGCTCATCCGACAGCGCCGGCAGGACCTCGATGGCATCCGTCAGCCCGGCGTTGACCATGCGAAGGTTCTCGGGAGTGGCGCGCAGCTGCCGCTCCACCGCGCGCGCGCCAAAGGTCACCTCCGCGAGCGTGCTCACGATCGCCTTCAGACCCTGGGCCACCGCCAGCAGATAGATCCCGAGGACTGCGACAAGAGCGACGACGACGACGACGCTCAACGCGTACAGCGCTCCCGTGCTCATGAGTCGCCGCTCTCGCGCAGCTTGTCGTGACGCAGGAGCTGCGTATCAGAGATGATCCGTGGTGATCTCAAGACTTCCCCCTGGGGTTGGAGTACGACCGTCCTGCGGTCGCGGCGGGTCAATGGATCACCCCGGGCGCGCCATGTTCGGGTCCAGCCGATGCGCGGAGCGCAGACCCTCCGGCAGCCGTTCGGCTCGCGGCGCCCCGACTGCTGCGAAGGTTCGCGCGTGCTGCGCCGCCTGCCGAGTCCATGGGTCGTCGCGGCGCTCGGCGCGGCCGTCTACCTGCTCATCGCACCGCCCAGCGCCGATCTCGCCGCGCAGGAGTACCGCGCCGACCTCGGCCTCACGCTGTGGAACAACGGCTGGTTCGCCGGCCACCACACACCCGGCTACAGCGTCCTGTTTGCGCCGCTGGCCGGCACGCTCGGCGTGCGCGTGACGGGCGCGCTGGCGGCCGTCGCGGCGGCCGCGCTGTTCGCGCCGCTGGCGCAACGCCAC
>DASYVZ010000396.1:0-5882 GCA_035936515.1 Solirubrobacteraceae bacterium
CCCCGAGGCGCCTTCGTGAGCATCATCGTCGGCGACGACACCCGGCTGGCGGTCTCGGGCCTGACCGGTCGCGAGGGGAGCTACCACGCGCTGAACAACCGCCGCTACGGCACGAACGTCGTGGCCGGAGTCACCCCCGGCAAGGGCGGCCAGGACGTCGAGGGCATCCCGGTCTTCAACACGTTCCGGGCGGCGGCCGCCGAGACCGGCGCGAACACCGCGATGATCTTCGTTCCGGCGCGCTTTGCCGCCGACTCGATCCTCGAGGCCGAGGACGCGGGCATCGCGACGATCATCGCGATCACCGAGGGCATCCCGGCCCACGACGAGCTGAAGGTCTTCAACGTGCTCGAGCGCAACCCCGACGTGCGCCTCGTCGGCCCCAACTGCCCCGGGGTGCTGTCGCCCGGCAAGGCGAACGTCGGGATCATCCCCGCGCAGTTCTTCAAGCCCGGCAACGTCGGCGTCGTCTCGCGCTCGGGCACGCTGACCTACCAGATCGGCAACGAGCTGGCGCGCAGCGGCTTTGGCAACTCGACGATCGTCGGGATCGGCGGCGACCCCGTGCCGGGCTCGAGCTTCGTCGACATCATCGCGCTGTTCGAAGCCGACCCGGAGACCGAGCTGATCGTCATGAGCGGCGAGATCGGCGGCTCGGCGGAGGAGGAGGCGGCGGCCTACATCGCCGAGCACGTCTCCAAGCCCGTCGTCGCCTACATCGCCGGCCTGACGGCGCCGCCCGGCAAGACGATGGGCCACGCCGGCGCGATCGTGTCGGGCTCCAGCGGCGGCGGCCAGGCGAAGATCGACGCTCTGGAGGGCGTCGGCGTGCGCGTCGGCCGGACGCCGACGCAGGTTGCGGTGATCGCCGTCGAGATCCTCGGGGGCTGAGGACGGGGGCACGGCGGGGACCGTGGCGGCTTGATGCTCGCCACGAACACCTGGGCGCCACCGTCGGCCGGGGCGCGGGTTGAGCGGCTACAGCACCTTGCGCATGTCGGGCGCGCCCGGCATGCCGCCGAGCGGCTCGAAGCCGCGGCGCTCGTACATCCCGCGGGCCGGGTTGTCGAGCTCGACGACGAGGTCGATCGCCGGGTGGCCCGCGGCGCGGGCGTGGTCGATCGCGCGGTCGAGCAGCTGCCCCCCGATGCCGTGCGCGCGATGGGCCGGCATGACCGCGACCGACATCTCGGGCACCGGCCGGCCGGCATGTTCGCGCGCGGTCAGGTTGATCCGGTACCAGCAGGCGCCGACGGGCTCGCCGTCGTAGGCGACGAGGACCCCGCCGTCGCCGGGGCGGCCGAGGTCGTCGAAGGCGTGCGGCGGCACGAGGACGGGCGGCGGCGAGCCGTCGGCCGCCGGCACGAGGTGCCACGCGACCGTGAGCCGCAGCATCTCCAGCAGGAACCAAGCGTCGGGGGCTCGACGTCGCGGAACGCATAGGGGGTCACGGTCACCATCGTGGCGGGTGGGGCATCGGCGCCAGCGGCTGTACCCGCGTCGGGGCCGGTGCGCTCGTCGCGTGGCGAGTCACGGAGGCTGGGCCTTCACAACTCGCACGACCTCGTGAGGGGCGAGTACTCGTCCCCCCGCGACCTAGAGTGATCAGATGCCTGCGACGACCGACCTCGCGACGCGCGCCACCGAGCTGCTGCACCAGCTCGCGGGTCCGCAGGCCGTGTTTCGCGAGCATCAGCTCGAGGCGATCGCCGACCTCGTCGAAGATCGCGCGCGCGTGCTGTGCGTGCAGCGCACCGGCTGGGGCAAGTCGGCCGTCTACTTCATCGCGACGGCGCTGCTGAGATCCGATCCCACCCGCCCCGCGGGCCCGGCGCTCATCGTCTCGCCGCTGCTGGCGCTCATGCGAAACCAGATCGCGGCGGCGCAACGGCTCGGCATCCGCGCCCACACCGTCAACTCGACCAACCGCGCGGCCTGGGACGAGATCTCCGCGCTGCTGGACGCCGACGCGGTCGATCTGCTGCTGATCAGCCCGGAGCGCCTGAACAACCCGCAGTTCCGCGCCCGCATGCTGCCCGTCTTCGCCGAACGCGTCGGGCTGCTCGTCGTCGACGAGGCGCACTGCATCTCAGACTGGGGGCACGACTTCCGCCCCGACTACCGCCGCATCGCCGACATGCTCGAGCGGCTGCCCGCGGGCGTCGGCGTCCTGTGCACGACGGCAACCGCCAACGACCGCGTCGTCGCCGACGTCGAGGAGCAGCTGCGGACCGGCCACAGCGGCGCCTCGCTCGTCGCCTACCGCGGGCCGCTCGGGCGCACGAGCCTGCGCTTCGAGGTCGTCGAGCTGCCCGGCCAGGCCGACCGCCTCGCCTGGCTGGCGACGTACCTCGCGGACATGCCGGGCTCGGGGATCGTCTACACGCTCACCAAGCGCGACGCCGAGCAGGTCGCGCAGTGGCTCGCCGCGCATGGCATCGCCGCCGAGGCCTACACCGGCGAGATCGACACCGAGCGGCGCGTCGCGGTCGAGGACCGGCTGCTGTCCAACGAGCTGAAGGCCGTCGTCGCGACCAGCGCGCTGGGGATGGGCTACGACAAGCCCGACCTCGGCTTCGTCGTGCATTACCAGGCACCGGGATCGGTCATCGCGTACTACCAGCAGGTCGGCCGCGCCGGCCGCGCGATCGACCGCGCCGAGGTCATCCTGCTGCGCGGCGCCGAGGACCGCCGCATCCAGGACTTCTTCATCGAGCAGGCGTTTCCGCGCCGCGAGCTCGTCGACCGCGTGCTCGGCCACCTCGAGGAGGTCGGCTCCGAGGGTGCCTCGACGCCCGAGCTCACGGCGATCGTCAACCTCGGCCGCGGGCGCCTCGACGCGATGCTGAAGGTGCTCGACGTCGAGGGCGCCGTCTCGCGCGACGGCAGCCGCTGGGTGCGCGAAGGCGGCAGCGATTGGTCCTACGACGCCGAGCGCTACGAGCACATCACGGCGCTGCGCCGCCGCGAGCAGGCGACGATGGCGAGCTTCGGCGCCGACGGGCGCTGCCTCATGCGCGCCCTGCAGGAGGAGCTCGACGATCCCGATCCACAGGATTGCGGGCGCTGCTCGGTGTGCACGCAGCCGCGCTACGACGGCGCGCTGGATCCGCGGCTCGTGCGCGAGGCGATCGACCACCTGCGCTCGCAGCCGCTGAAGCTCGAAAGCAAGAAGATGGCGCCCGACGGCGAAGGGCGCATGCGGAGGATCCCACCGGAGTTCGTCGTCGAGGAGGGCCGCGCGCTCGCCCGGCTCGGCGACGGCGGCTGGGCTCCGGTGCTGCAGGCCGGGCTCCGGGAGCGGCATCTCTCAGACGAGCTGCTCGCTGCGATCGACGGCCTGGTGCGGGCGTGGAACCCCCCGGTAGGGTTCATCACGGTCGTGCCATCGACGCACTACCCGGGCGGCGTCGAGGACCTCGCGCGGCGCCTCGCCGGCACGCTGGGCATCGCCTTCCTGGCGCTGCTCGAGCGCACCGGCGAGCGGCCGCCGCAGCGCGAGATGGCCAACGCCGCCCTGCAGGCGGCCAACGTGCGCGGTGCCTTTCGCGTCGTGGCCGACCCGCCGCCGGACGGCTGCCTGCTGCTCGACGACACGCGCCTGAGCGGCTGGACGCTCGCGATGACCGGCGGCCAGCTGCGCCGGCGCGGCGCGGGCGCGGTGTTCCCGCTGGCGCTCGCGACGGCGTTCTGAAGACCCCGTCCACCCCTCGGTCAGCGACCCTCGCGCCCGCGAAACGGGGCCGCGAGCAGCGCGAACATCGCGAGCCCGAACAGTCCCGCCGTCGCGATGTACCAGGGCCACGGCCCCATCAGGTCAAGCAGCGAGTTCGGCGGCTTGTGGCGCAGGAACATGTAGTTGCCGCCGCTCGCGAGAGTGCCGGCGGCGGCGGCCACCGCCACCGCGAGCGTCGCCGCGAACGCGCGCCAAACGGCGCCCGGCCGGGGCACGATGCCGCGACCGACGACGAGCAGCAGCGCCGCCACGACGATGCCGCCGTGGGTCACGAAGTACGTGAGGAACAACGGCTCGGGGAAGCTGCGGTCGTGGCCCGGCGTGAGCGCCGCCTGCAGCGAGCCCGTCAGCCCCCAGAAGTAGGTGAGCTCGACGAGCAGCGGGCGCGCGGTCCACAGCGCGAGCACCGTGACGACGGTCGCCGCGTCCGACAGATGCAGGGGCAGGTTGCTGCGCACCGACCAGATGCCGCGCGAGGCGGACACGGCGTGCTCGGTGAGATAGGCCGCGAGCACGACGACCGCCAGCGCACGCGATGCCGGCACCACCCAGCCGCCCGGTCGCGCCCGCGGCAGCAGCGCCGCCGCCGCCGCCAGCACGACCGTCGCCAGCAGCGCCCCGACGTGCTCGGCGGACAGCAGCTCCATCGGCTCAGGCCTGCCACCGCTCGAGGCCGGCCGCGGCCGCCGAGGACGCCGTCAGCGCGACGGGCGCCACGATCCGCGCGCCGGATGCTCGCGCCGATACCAGCGCCAGGCCCGCCAGGCCGAGAACGGGACGCCCAGCAGCAGGAAGGGGATGGCAAGCCCGAGCACGAGGTTGACCAACAGGGCGACGGGGGGCGGGATGCGCTGCAGGAGCAGCCACCACCACGGGCGCAGGCTCGTGATCGACGACCAGTGCCAGCGCCACGGCTTCAGGCGCCGCGCGCGGTGGTCGTCGCGCAGGAGTTGCGCTGTGGGCTCCGGCAGCCGCGCGTAGACGCGCGTCATCCCCCACTCGTACAGCGCGGCCGCGAGCGCGATCAGGACGACACCCGTCACCAGTGCGCCCGCGACCCCCGTCCCCGTGGCAAGCCCGACCACGGCGACGAGCACGCCCAGCAGCGCGAGGATGCCCGCCAGCCAGCCCACCCACGACAGGTGGCTGCGCGCCATCGCGAGGACGTTGCCGCGGACGAGCTCGTCGGCGGGGTCCATCCGGGCGGCGGCCTGCAGACCGGCGACGGCCTGCTCGCGCTTTCCCTGACGCCCGAGCACGATCGCCAGGTTGTTGAGGATCCCATCGTCCTCCGGGTCGAGCGCGAGCGCGCGCCGAAACGACGCTTCCGCTCCCGCGATGTCGTCGTGGGCGAGCAGCAGCCGTCCTTCGAGATCGTGCGCCGCCGGGTTCTCGGGGTCGAGCTCGATCGCGCGACGCGCGGCCGCGAGAGCGCCCGCCTCGTCGCGCCTGGCCTGCAGCGCCTCGGCGAGGACGACGTAGTTGAACGGCTCGTCGGGATCCAGGCCGACCGCCTGAAGCGCGCTGATCTTCGCGTCCTTGGCGGTTCCCTGTCCGAGCTGCGCCATCGCGAGCAGGCGGTACGCGTGAGCCGACTCGGGCTCGCGAGCGATCGCCGCGCTCGCCGCCTCGCCTGCCTCGTCATTGCGCTCGAGCGCCAGCAGGCACTGCGCGCGCAGCGCGTGCGGGCGCGCCGCGTCTGGGTCCAGCGCAACCGCCCGCGCCAGCACACCCAGCGCCTGCTGGTGACGTCCGAGATCGATCAGCGCCTCGGCTTCGGCCTGCAGGCGCCAGGAGTCCTCCGTCACGCTCACAGCAGCTTGTTGGCCCGGATGTACGCCAGCAGATCGTCGTAGGTGCCGTCCTCGTTGGCGTACAGCGCGTAGTTGTGCGCAGTGACGAACCAGGACCGCGTGGAGGGCGAGATCTCCTTGCGCGCACGCTCGAGGTCTCGCTGGGTGACCGGTCGAGCGCTACCGGAGCGGATCGAGTCCGCCAGCGCGTGCTCCACGGCGACATCGACGAGGTGCACGAGGTCCGCGCCGGAACAGCCGTCGGTTCGGGCGGCGATGCGGCCGGGATCGACCCGCTCGGTCGGGCGCTCGCGCAGGCAGCGGCGCAGGATCGCGGCTCGTGCCGGCTCATC
>DASYVZ010000397.1:0-4105 GCA_035936515.1 Solirubrobacteraceae bacterium
GCGCTGCTCATGCGCGTGCAGCTGGGCGCGCCGGACAACACGTTCCTCGAGCCCTCGACGTACAACGCGCTCTTCACGCTGCACGGCACGACGATGATCTTCCTGTTCGTCGTGCCGATCATGGCCGGCTTCGGCAACTACTTCCTGCCGCTGATGATCGGCGCGCGCGACATGGCGTTCCCGAAGCTCAACGCGCTGTCGTACTGGCTGCTGCTCTTCGGCGGGCTCGTCTTCTACATCTCGCTGTTCTTCTCGCCTCCGGAGGCCGGCTGGACCTCCTACGCACCGCTGAGCAGCGAGGCGTACTCCGAGACCGGCGGCATCGACGCGTGGATCTTCCTCATCCACCTGACCGGCATCTCGTCGCTGATCGGCGCGGTCAACTTCTACGCGACGATCGCGAACATGCGCGCGCCCGGCATGGGCTGGGGCCGCCTGTCGCTGTTCGTCTGGTCGCTGCTCGTCTACGCCATCCTGCTGATCCTCGCGCTGCCGGTGATCGCCGGCGCCGTGACGCTGCTGCTGACCGACCGGCACTTCGGAACGGGCTTCTTCGACCAGAGCCGGGGCGGCGACCCGATGCTGTGGCAGCACCTGTTCTGGTTCTTCGGCCACCCGGAGGTCTACATCATGATCCTGCCGGGCTTCGGGATCATCTCCGAGGTCCTGCCGGTCTTCTCGCGAAAGCCGATCTTCGGCTACAAGGCGATCGCGGCGGCGACGGTCGTCATCGCGTTCCTCGCGCTGCTCGTCTGGGCGCACCACATGTTCACGACGCCGAGCGCGACGATCGTGCTCGTCTTCTTCATGATCAGCTCCTTCTTGATCGCGATCCCCACCGGAGTGAAGATCTTCAACTGGGTGGCGACCCTGTGGCGCGGCACCGTCGAGTACAAGACGCCGCTGATCTTCGCGGTCGGCTTCATCTCGGTCTTCCTGATCGGCGGGATCACCGGTGTCTTCCTCGCCGTCTTCCCGGTCGACTGGCAACTGCACGACACCTACTTCGTCGTCGCCCACCTGCACTACGTGCTTGTCGGCGGCTCGGTCTTTGCGATCTTCGCCGGCATCTACTACTGGTATCCGAAGATCACCGGCCGGATGCTCAGCGAGCCGCTGGGCAAGTGGTCCTTCGCCTTCATGTACGTCGGGATCAACGTGACGTTCCTCATCCAGCACTCGATCGGGCTGGACGGGATGCCGCGGCGCATCTACGAGTATCCCGACGTCGGCCACCTTGCGACGTACAACCTCATCTCGACGGTCGGCTCGTTCATGCTCGGCCTCGGTGTCGTCATGACGGCCTGGAACTGCGTTCGCTCGCTGAAGAAGGGGGCCAACGCCGGACCGGACCCCTGGAAGGGCAACACGCTGGAGTGGTTCCTCGAGTCGCCGCCCCCGGCCAACAACTTCGACGTGATCCCGCGGATCCGCTCGGTCGAGCCGATGAAGGACATCCGCCGGCAGATCGCCCGTCAGTCCGAGGAAGCCTCGCTCGAGCGCGACGTCGAGCACGCGGAGTCGGCGCACTAGTGCGCACTGTGGTGGGCACGTAGATGGAGGCCTCGCAGGCAACCCTCGCTGCACCCGAAGCGGCCGGCGGCTGGCGGATCGTCGTCTCGGACTACGTCGCGCTGACGAAGCCGAAGGTCCAGTCGCTGCTGCTGCTGACGACGGTCTGCACGATGGAGATCGCGGGCGATCCCTCGCTGGGGCTGATCGCGTTGACGGTCGCCGGCGGCTACCTGTCGGCGGGCGGCGCGGGTGCCGTCAACCACTGGTATGACCGTGACATCGACGCGCTGATGGAGCGCACGGCCAACCGGCCGGTGCCGGCCGGCCGCGTCTCACCGCGCGCCGCAGTCACCTACGGCATCGTGCTCGCGCTGCTGTCGTTCGCGCTGCTGGGGACCACGGTCAACCTCCTCGCCGCCTCGCTCGCCTTCTCGGGCTTTCTCGGCTACGTCTTCGTCTACACCGTCTGGCTCAAGCGCCGGACGCCGCAGAACATCGTGGTCGGCGGCGCAGCGGGCGCGGTTCCTCCGCTCGTCGGGTGGGCGGCGGTCACCGGAGAACTGGCCGGGATGCCGCTGTATCTGTTCGCGATCGTGTTCTTCTGGACGCCGCCGCACTTCTGGGCGCTCTCGCTGCTCATGAAGAAGGAGTACGAGCGCGTCGGCGTGCCGATGCTGCCCGTCGTCCGGGGCGAGGCGGAGACGCGCAAGCAGATCCTGCTCTACTCCTTCCTGCTGTACGCAGTCACGCAGCTGCCGTTCTGCGCCGGCGGGCTGGGGATCGTCTACCTCGTCTCCTCGCTCGTGCTGGGCGCGATGTTCATCGGCGGCGCCTACATGCTGCTGCGTCGCGCCGACCGCCGCAGCGCGCTGCGGCTGTATCTGTTCTCGCTCGCGTACCTCGCGCTGCTGTTCGTGGCGATGGTCGCCGACGTCAAGTTGTAGGGTTGAGGCGGTCATGGACCAGAAGCTCGCTCGCAAGAACCTCCGCTCCGGGCTGCTGGCCGCCGTCGTCTGCTTCTTCATGTTCGGCATGACGTTCGTCGCGTCGTCGATCTACGTCTCCTAGTCGCGCGAGAACGACGATGGCCTCTGCCGAGCAGTTCCCTCCGAGCCACGGCTCGAGGTCGTGAGCGCACTCGAGCCGGACCCGCCGCCCGCGGGCGAGGAGATCCACCTCCCCGGTCCGAGCCTGCAGCCCGTGCTGCTGGCGTTCGCGATCACCCTGACGCTCGTCGGGGTCACGCTGGGCATGTTCCTGCTCGTCAGCGGGCTGATCATGACGGTCTGGATCATCATCCGCTGGATCCTGGACACGCGCCGCGAGATGCGCGCGCTGCCCGAGGACCTCAGCAGTCACTAGCGGCCGCAGGACCGGCCGTCGGACGCGCGTGAAGAGCGCGCTTGCGCCAACTTGTCGCTCGGCGACCCATCTTGCTCATCCCATCGTGGGTACAGCGCCGTAACAGCAAACATGGAACTTCCGATTCAACGACCTGCCACCGTGCGTCACCGCACGAGCCTGTTCCGCGATGCCGTCGCGATCGTGGAAGCCGAATACGGCTCGGATCTATCGCTCGACGACATCGCCCGGCGCGTGGCGTCGTCGCGCCGCCAGATGCAGCGCGCCTACGCGGAGATCGGCAAGACGACGTTTCGAGAGCACCTGACGGCCGTCCGGATGGAGCGCGCCGCCGAGCTGCTCACGACGCGCGGCCTGACGGTCCGCGAGGTCGCCCAGCGCGTCGGCTACCGCCAGCCGGCGCAGTTCGCCAAGGCGTTTCGGCGCCATCATGGCCTCGCGCCGTCGGCCTTCCGCGACACGCGGCGCTTTCGCCCGGCCACCGCTCTCGCCGCCTGAGGCGTCCTGAGCACGCGCGCTGAGGGCGGTCGCGCGCCGCCGCCGAGCGTTGCTGCGCCCGGCGTCGCGGTTCCGGATCGCGTCTATCGCGCGCACCACATAGGATGCCGGGCCGCATGAGCGAGGACTCCCGGCGCGAAGACAAGATCCCAGTGCTGCAGATGCTCGTCGTCGGGCTTGTCGCCTCGGCGCTGGGCATCGCTGCGGGCCTGGCGATCGAGTGGTTCCCCGAGTCGGCCTCCACGCAGGCCGGCCCGATCGATCACCTCTACGACGTCCTGATCTGGGCGTCGGTGCCGATCTTCGTGCTCGTCTGCACGGTCGTCCTCTTCAGCGTCATGAAGTACCGGATGCGTCCGGGTGAGGAGAACCTCGACGGGCCGCCGATTCACGGCAATACGCGCCTCGAGGTCGTCTGGACGACGGTTCCGGCGATCATCCTCGTCGTCCTGTGCGCCTACGCCTGGATCGTCCTCATCGACATCGAGGAGGCGCAGGCCAACGAGATGCGCGTCAACGTCACCGGCCAGCAGTTCGCCTGGACGTTCGAGTACCCGCAGGCCGACGGCGAGCCGATCAAGTCCAACCAGCTGTACCTGCCCAACGACCGCCCCGTGCGCTTCTACGTCAAGGCGCTGGACGTCATCCACGATTTCTGGGTACCCGCCTTCCGGATGAAGATCGACGCGGTCCCGGGAATCGAGACGAAGTACCGCATCACGCCAAATCG
>DASYVZ010000398.1:0-8258 GCA_035936515.1 Solirubrobacteraceae bacterium
GCGCACGAGCAGCGAGCCCTGCAGCGCGAGCGCCATCCGCTCGACGACGCGCCGCGCGCGCACCTCGAGCGCCTCCGGATCGACGAGCTCCGCGCGCAGCGTTGCGGCGAACGCGTCGAGCCGGGCGTCCGCGCCCGCCGCCTCGTCGAGCTCGTCGAGGAACGCGCCGAGGACACCATCGCCAGCCGCCCCGCGGCTGAGGGCGCGCAGTACGTCCAGGGCCATCACGTTGCCCGAGCCCTCCCAGATCGAGGCGAGCGGCATCTCGCGGTACAGGCGCGGCATCCCGGACTCCTCGACGTAGCCGTTGCCGCCGAGGCACTCGAGCGCCTCGAACGCGTGACCCGGGCCGCGCTTGCAGACCCAGTACTTGCCGATCGCGGTGGCGAGGCGCTTGAACCGGCCCGCCCGCCCGTCGCCCCCGCCGGCGCCCGCCTCGTCGTAGGCGCGCGCGAGCCGCATCGCGAGCGCCGTCGCCGCCTCCGACTCGATGCACAGGTCGGCGAGCACGTTGCGCATGAGCGGCTGGTCGGCGAGGCGCTTGCCGAACGCGCTGCGATGAGCGGCGTGCCACGTGGCGTTCGCGACGCCCCATCGCATCCCCGCGGCGGTGCCGATGACGCAGTCAAGGCGCGTGTGGCCGACCATCTCGATGATCGTGGGCACGCCGCGGCCGGGCTGGCCGACGAGCTGCGCCCACGCGCTGTGCAGCTCGATCTCGCTCGACGCGTTCGAGCGGTTGCCGAGCTTGTCCTTCAGGCGCTGCAGGTGCATCGCGTTGCGCGTGCCGTCGGGGAGGATCCGCGGCAGGGCGAAGCAGGAGAGGCCCTGGTCCGTCTGGGCGAGGACGAGGAAGAGGTCGCACATCGGCGCCGAGCAGAACCACTTGTGGCCCGTCAGCTCGTATTCGGACCCGCTGCCACCCACCCCGCCACCGTCGATCGCCCGGGCGACCGTCGTGTTCGCGCGGACGTCGGACCCGCCCTGCTTCTCGGTCATCGCCATGCCGCAGAGCGCGCTTCGCTTGACGCCCGGCGCGCCGGCGTGCAGGTCCGGGTCGTACGTCGCCGCCGTCAGCCGCGGCTCCCACGCGGCGGCGATCTCGGGCTGCGCACGCAGCGCAGGCACGGCGGCGAACGTCATCGTGATCGGGCAGGCGAAGCCGCCCTCGGCCTGCGCGGCGGTGAGGTACAGCGCCGTGCGCGCGGCGTGCGCGGCCGGCCGTGTCGACGTCCACGGCAGCGCGTGCAGCTCGTGGCGCACCGCGAGCCCCATGAGGTCGTGCCACGCGCGGTGAAACTCGACCTCGTCGATGCGGTGGCCGTAACGGTCGAATGCCTTGAGCCGAGGCGGGTTCTCGTTGGCCTCGAAGCCCCAGCGAATCGGCTCGGCGCCCCACGCCGCGCCGACCTCGCGGGCGCGATCGCGCGCCCAGCCGGCGCCCTCGCGCTCGAGCGCCTCGACCAGCGGCACGTTGTCCTCGAAGAGGTTGCGGTCCTCCAGCGGTGGCGCCTGGTTGGCGACCTCGTGCGTGACGAAGGCGGCGCGCCGCGCTGACAGCCGTCGGGCCATGCCATCAGTCAAGCACCCTCGCCGAGCGCCGTGCCGCAGAAACGCCGTCGCAGTGCCGCCCAGGCGACCCGACGCGCGCAGCCCGACCTTAGGGCGTGGCGTGGGCGTCCAGGACCGCCAGCGCCGCGGCGAACGTCGCGCTCGGCCGCATGACCGCATCGACGCGCGCGGGATCGGGCCGGTAGTAGCCGCCGACATCCACCGGCTCGCCCTGTACGGCGGCGAGCTCGGCGACGATCGCCGGCTCGTCGGCTGCGAGCCGCTCGGCCACGGCCGCGAAGCGCGCCGCGAGCTCGCCGTCGTCGACCTGGCCGGCGAGCTCCTGCGCCCAGTACAGCGCGAGGTAGAAATGGCTGC
The DNA here is from genome assembly GCA_035936515.1 of Solirubrobacteraceae bacterium. GTDB lineage: Bacteria > Actinomycetota > Thermoleophilia > Solirubrobacterales > Solirubrobacteraceae > CADCVQ01. Next base: position 1,930 of record DASYVZ010000398.1, read on the forward strand.
CGCGGTTGTCGAGCTCGCCGCACCTGCGCGAGGGCGAGCGGCCGTTCTCCAGCACGCTGCCGGTCGCGCGGTCCAGCGTCTCGCCGAGGAGCGCGGCGCGCGCGTTGCCGGTCTTCTCGGCGAGCATCTCCAGCGAGACCGCGAGAGCGAGAAACTCGCCGAGCGAGTCCCAGCGCAGGTGGTTCTCCTTGAGCAGCTGCTGGACGTGCTTCGGCGCCGATCCGCCGGCGCCCGTCTCGAAGAGGCCGCCCCCGTTCATGAGCGGCACGATCGAGAGCATCTTCGCGCTCGTCCCGAGCTCGAGGATCGGGAAGAGGTCGGTGAGGTAGTCGCGCAGGACGTTGCCGGTGACGGAGATCGTGTCCTCGCCCGCGCGAACGCGCTGCAGCGTGAAGCGCGTCGCCTCGGCGACCGGCAGGACCTCGATCCGCAGGTCCTCGACGGCGAGCTCCTCGAGCGCCGGCCGGACCTTCTTGAGGAGCTGCCCGTCGTGCGGGCGCGTCTCGTCGAGCCAGAACACGGCGGGCGCCCCCGTCGCGCGAGCCCGGCCGACGGCGAGCCTCACCCAGTCCTGGATCGGCGCGTCCTTCGTCTGGCACATCCGCCAGATGTCGCCGGTGTCCACCTCGTGCTCGAGCAGCGCCGCTCCGGCGCCGTCCACCACCCGCACCGTTCCCGACCGCGCGATCTCGAACGTCTTGTCGTGCGAGCCGTACTCCTCGGCCTTCTGCGCCATGAGGCCGACGTTCGGCGTCGTTCCCATCGTCGCCGGATCGAACGCGCCGTGCTCGCGGCAGTGGTCGATCGTCTCGGCGTACAGCGCCGCGTACGAGGAGTCGGGGATGACGTACTTGCAGTCCTGCAGCTCGCCGCGAGCGTTCCACATCCGCCCCGACGAGCGGATCGCCGCGGGCATCGAGGCGTCGACGATGACGTCCGACGGCGCGTGGAGGTTCGTGATGCCCTTGTCGGAGTCGACCATCGCGATCGAGGGACCGGCGGCGAGCGCGGCGGCCACCGCGTCACCCGCCTGAGGATGGGCGGCGAGGAGGCTGCCCAGGCCGTCGTTCGGATTGGCGTCGAGACCCTCGTAGACGTCGCCGACCACGGCGCAGACCGCCCGGCCGAAGATGATCGGGTCGGAGACCTTCATCATCGTCGCCTTGAGGTGCACGGAGAAGAGCACCCCTTGGCGCCTGGCGTCGGCGACCTGCGCGGCGAGGAACTCGTCGAGCGCCGCGCGGCGCATGACGGCGGCGTCGAGCACCTCACCGGCGAGCACCGCGACGCGCGCTTTGAGCACCGTGACGGTGCCCTCGGCGGCCACGTGCTCGATCCGCACGGCGCCCTCCGCGTCGACCGTCACGGACTGCTCGGTGGAGCGGAAGTCGCCGCCGGACATCGTCGCGACGTGCGACTTGGAGTCCGGCGACCACGCGCCCATCGAGTGCGGGTGCTTGCGCGCGAAGGCCTTGACCGACGGCGGGGCGCGACGATCGGAGTTGCCCTCGCGCAGGACCGGGTTGACGGCGCTGCCCTTGACCGCGTCGTACTTGGCGCGCACCGGGTCGGCAACGTCCTCGGGAAGATCGGGGATCGCGTAGCCCTTGTCCTGGAGCTCGGCGATCGCGGCCTTCAGCTGCGGCAGCGACGCGCTGATGTTCGGCAGCTTGATGATGTTGGCGGCGGGCGTCTTGGCGAGCTCGCCGAGCTCGGCGAGCGCATCGGCGACGCGCTGCTCGGGGTGCAGCCGCTCCGGGAACTGGGCGAGGATCCTGCCGGCGAGCGAGATGTCGCGCAGCTCGACGTCGACGTCCGCGGCGGCGGCGAATGCCTGCACGATCGGCAGCAGCGAGGCGGTGGCGAGCGCAGGCGCTTCGTCGGTGTGCGTGTAGATGATCTTCATCGACGGGCCGACACGCTAGCGTCGCCGGGCGACGATGGCGCACGACGTGACCTTCATCCCGGGCGACGGCACGGGTCCCGAGCTGACGGAGGCCACGCGGCGCGTTCTAGAGGCCACCGGCGTCGACTTGAGCTGGGATCGCCAGCCAGCGGGGATCGACGAGTACCGCAAGCATGGCAACCCGCTTCCGGCGGAGACCCTCGCATCGCTGAAGCGCACGGGGGTCGGGATCAAGGGGCCGACGACGACGCCCGTCGGCTCGGGCTTTCGCTCGATCAACGTGCAGCTGCGCAAGGAGCTCGACCTCTACGCCTGCATCCGGCCGTGCAAGGCGCTGGAGGGTGTGCGCACGCGCTTTCCGGAGACCGACGTCGTCATCGTCCGCGAGAACACCGAGGATCTCTACGCCGGCATCGAATTCGAGCGCGGCAGCGACGGCGCCGCAGCGCTGCGCGAGAAGCTCGCCGAGCTCGGCTCGCACGTCCGGGAGGATGCGGGCATCTCGATCAAGCCGATCAGCGTGTTCGGCTGCGAGCGGATCGTCCGTCACGCCTTCGACTACGCCGTCACCCACGGATACCGGAGGGTCGTGGCCGCGCACAAGGCGAACATCATGAAGTTCTCCGACGGCCTGTTCCTCGACATCGCGCGCCAGGTCGCCGCCGACTACCCCGCCATCGACTTCGAGGACCGCATCATCGACAACCTCTGCAACCAGCTGATCACCTATCCGGAGGATTTCGAGGTCATCGTCCTGCCGAACCTCTACGGGGACATCGTCTCGGATCTCTGCGCGGCGATGATCGGCGGGCTGGGCATGGCAGGCGGAGCGAACATCGGCGCAGACGCCGCTGTATTCGAGGCGACGCACGGATCGTCGCCGACGTACGCGGGGAAGAACCGCATGAACCCGACGGCGCTCATGCTGTCGGGCGTCTACATGCTCGACCACCTGAAGGAGACCGCCGCGGCGCGCGCGCTGGAGAACGCGATCGCAGCGGTCATACGCACGGGCGACAAGGTCACATACGATCTCAAGCCCAGCCGTACAGACCCCACCGCCGTCGGCACCAGCCAATTCGCCGACGCCGTGATCGAGGAGATGAACGCATGACGCAGTCCCCAGTGAACGTCGCGGTCACCGGCGCCGCCGGTCAGATCGGCTATGCGCTGCTGTTTCGCATCGCGTCCGGCCAGCTGCTGGGGCCCGACACGCCCGTCGCGCTGAAGCTGCTCGAGATCCCGCAGGCGATCAAGGCCGCCGAGGGCACCACGCTGGAATTGATCGATTGCGCGTTTCCGCTGCTGCACTCCGTCGACATCTACGACGATCCGGCGCAGGCGTTCGAGGGGGTGAACATCGCGATGCTCGTCGGCGCGCGGCCGCGCTCGAAGGGCATGGAGCGGGCCGACCTGCTGGAGGCCAACGGTGCGATCTTCAAGCCCCAGGGCGAGGCGCTGAACGCCGCCGCGGCCGCCGACGTGAAGGTGCTCGTCGTGGGCAATCCGGCCAACACGAACGCCCTCATCCTCGCCGCCAACGCCCCCGACATCCCGGCCGAGCGGATCACCGCGATGACGCGGCTCGACGAGAATCGCGCGGTCGCGCTGCTCGCCCAGAAGCTGCGCGTGAGCGTCGCCGAGGTCAACGACCTCGTCGTCTGGGGCAATCACTCCCCGACGATGTTTCCCGACCTGTTCAACGCCACGGTCAAGGGCGAGCGCGCCGCCGACCAGGTCGACATGGACTGGTATGAGAACGAGTACATCCCGCGCGTCGGCAAGCGTGGTGCGGAGGTCATCGAGGCGCGCGGCGCGTCGTCGGCGGCGTCGGCGGCCAACGCCGCGATCGATCACGTGCGCGACTGGGTCTGCGGCGCTGACGGGCTGCGCTCGATGGCGGTCGCGTCCGACGGCTCCTACGACGTCGCAGAGGGGATCATCTCGAGCTTCCCCGTCCGCTGCCAGGATGGCGGCTACGAGATCGCGCAGGGCCTCGAGGTCGGTGACTTCGCGCGCGGCAAGATCGACGCCACGGTGAAGGAGCTGACCGACGAGCGCGCCGCGGTCGGCGAGCTCGGGCTCATCTGAGCCTGAGCGCGGCGCGACCCCCGGTCCCCTCGATCAGTCACCACGACTGACCTGGGGGAGCGAGCGTCAACTTTGCAACGAGACACACATGCTTGGCCGCAGCCCCTCCACCAGGCCTCCGCGCCGAGCACATGTCCTCGCGCTCGGTGCTACGCGGCCTCCTTGGGGTGCCAGCCGCGGCCTTCCTTCTTGACCAGCCCATCGTCGGCGAGCCCCGGCAGAACCCGATAGAGGTAGTTCTGCTTGATCCCCATCTGCTCGGCGATCTCCGGGATCGTGATGCCGGGCTTGGAGCGCACGAGGGCAAGCGCCTCGGCGCCGCGCGTGCCGGTGCCCTTCGGCCGACCGCGGCGACCGGTGCCGCTGCCGTTGCTCTTCGGGCGCTTGGGCGCGGACTGCGAGCGCGCGCGTCGCCCCGCGCCGGCGGTGCTCGTGGTGCGGCCGCCCGGCCCGTTCGTCGTCACGCCCTCAAGCGCCGCGGCTGCGGCCTCGAGACGCTGATACTCGTCGACGAGCGGCTTGAGTTCTTTCAGCCGCGCCGTGATCTCGCTTCGCTTCTCATCAAGGAAGTCTGCCATTCCGTTTCCCCGTTCAGGCAAATTGACAATTACCATCACAGAGCCTAGAGCATAGAGCAAAAGGGCGCCGCGGTACGTGGCCGTTTTTTAACCTGCTGCCTCCAGGATCTCCCGCAGACGGCGCAGCGACGCGTTGGCCTCCTTTTCGGGAATCCCGCCCATCATGACGCGCGAGGCGGCCGCGCCGAGCGGCCCGAAGGGCGTGCGAAACTCGTTGCGGTAGTTGAAATGGGTGTGCCCGTCGCGCTCGCTGAGACGGTTCTCGGTCACAGCTTTGGCACGCGCCGGGCCGGCTCCCTCCCAGCGCGCATAGTGCGGCGCGTCGAGCTCCTCGAGCTTCCAGTGGACCTTGAACGGCACGCCACGCAGATGCAGCGTCTGGCTCATGCGAAAGCCGGGCCGCAGCGGGCCTGGGTCCACGTGGTCGATGCGGTCGACGATCGTCACCCATTCGACCATGCGCGCGGGAGTCATGATCGTGTCCCAGACTTCCTGCACGGGGGCATCGATATCGATGCTGGCGATCACGATGGACACGGAGGGAGAACCTAGCGGCTGCCCTCGCGCGCGGTTGGCACGGCGGTCATCTCGCCGCCAGCGTCTCGCTGGCCTCCCACTCGCGCAACGCCCGCTCCACCGCGCGGTCAAAGCGGTGAAGACGCACGCCGAGCAGCTCGGCGGCGCGGTTGTCGCGCGGCAGCAGATCGCCCGCCAGGCTCTCCATGAGCGGCGCGATGAAGCCGGGATCCTCTCCGGCGATCGCGGCGGCGATCGGCGCCACGAGCGGCGTCGCGTTGCGGCCGAAGCGCAGGGCGCGCCGGCGCACGAGCATGATGTCGGCGATGCGCTCGATCATTTGTCCATACGTCAGTACGTCGGGTCCGGCGATATCCAGTGACAACCCGCCGGCGGCGTGTGGTGTCGTCGCCGCCGCGACCAGAAACGAGCCGACGTCGCGCACGTCGATCGGCTGTGTGCGGTACTCGCGCCACGCCGGCAGCGCAAGGACGCTCATCCGCTCGACGAGGTGGACCATGAACCGAAACGAGCGCGAGCGCGCGCCGATGACGATCGAGGCGCGCAGCGCGACCGCCTCGGGCAGACCCGCGAGCAGGATGCGCTCGACCTCCAGGCGGCTGCGCAGGTGACGCGACGCCACCCGCCCCTGCGGCACGAGGCCTCCGAGGTAGACCACGCGGCGCACCCCGGCGCGGCCCGCCGCCGCGACGAAGTTCGCCGCCGCCGCACGCTCGTTGTGCTCGAAGCCGGCGCGGCCACTGCCCTCCATCGAGTGAATGAGGAAGTACGCGACGTCGATCCCGTCGAGCGCCTCGTCGAGGCCGGCGCCGGTGATCGCGTCGCCGCGTACGAAGGGCAGCGACACCGGCACGCGCGCGGGATCGCGGCCGAAGCCGCGCACGGCGTGCCCCGCCTCGCTCAGAGCGGGTGCCAGCGCGGCCCCGATCGAGCCGCTCGCGCCGGTCAGCAGGACGTGCATGGAGGAGACATCGTCGCCCATCGCCGCGCGCGCCAAACCGGCGCGGTTCTCACCCGATCGCGTCAGCGGCGTCGGCGATCACCCGCGCCAGTGCCAGCGCGGAGGTCGCCGCCGGCGACGGGGCGTTGCGCACGTGGACCGCCCGCGGGGTCGCGGAGAGCACGAAGTCGTCGACCAGCTTGCCGTCGCGCCCGACCGCCTGCGCGCGCACGCCGGCGAACGCGCCGACCAGGTCCTCGCTGCGCAGGGCCGGCAC
>DASYVZ010000399.1:0-5112 GCA_035936515.1 Solirubrobacteraceae bacterium
GGCTAGGGCTCCGGCGGCGCGGGCGGCTGCGGGGTGGCCGGCGGCGGGGGTGGCGGCGGAGGTGGGGGCGGCGGCGGCGCGATGGTTTCCGTCGTCTGCGTCGGCGTGGTGTCCGTCGGCTCGTCCTCGGGCATCGTGTCGGTCGTCTCGGTTTGCGCCGGTGTCGTGGTCGTCTCCGTGGCGTCATCCTCCTCGCACTCCTCGAGCGCGCGCTCGCGCAAGTGCTCGGCGCCGTCGCGCAGGGCGCTGACGAGCTGCTCGTCGGTCGTCTCCGGCAATTGTTCGATTGCGTCGTCGACCTGCCTCAGCTGTCCCGGCACCTCGTCGCAGCGACCGTCCTCGACGGCCTGGCCGACGTCGGTGATCTGGCTCTTGAGCTCGCCGGCGCTCGCGGACGGGACGCCGCCCGTCGTGCCGCCGCCGCCGCAGGCGGCGAGCAGCATGGTGCTCGTGCCCAGCAGCAGGGCGAGGACGTAGGGGAGAGCGCGGCGCACGCTCATTGACCGTATCCAAGCCGCTCGGCGAGCGAATCAGGCAGCCGCGCAGCACGGATCGCCGTCGCCGCGCCCGCGATGTCGTATTCGACGCGCTGCCACCTCGCCTGCCAGTTGGCCGTGTCGAGCATGAGCCAGGCCGCGCGCGGGTCGCCGTCGCGCGGCTGCCCGACGGAGCCGGGGTTCAACAGCCATTCCCCGGTGCGCGGGCCGATGTCCAGCGCCTCGCCGTGGCGGCGCGGCTCGCCGGTCGCCACGTCGCCCTCCGGCCGGGTGAAGGACAAGGCGACGTGCGAGTGGCCGATGAGCGCGACGCGCTGGGGCTGCTTGTCGAAGCACAGCTCCGCGAGCAGCGCGCTGAGCACGTATTCCCAGACCGGATCGCGCGGGCTGGCGTGGTAGAGGCCGATCGCGTCCTCCTCGCCCGCCGGCTGCAGCGCGGAGAGGAACTCCATGTTGGCGCCACTGATCGTCTCCTGCGTCCACCGCGCGGCGATCGCGGCGCCCGTCGAGAACTCGTCGAGGCCGATCGCGCCGGTGACGCCCATGTCGTGGTTCCCCGCCAGGCAGATCGCGGCGTGGCGGCGCGCGAGCTCGACGCAGGCATCCGGCTCGGCGCCGTAGCCGACGAGGTCGCCGAGGCACCACATCTCCTCGGCGCCGGCCGATTCGGCGTCGGCGAGCACCGCCTCGAAGGCGTGGCGGTTGCCGTGGATGTCGGAGAGGATCGCGACCTGCATCTCGTACAGTTCGATCGTGGATCGGGCACGCCTGCGGTGGGGAGCGGCAATTGTTGCCGCGGTTGTCGTCGCAGAGCTGGCGGTGGTGCTGCTGCGGCCGCGCAGCAGGGTGATCGAGCCTGCTCCCGTGCGCACCGAATCGTACTTCAGCGCCTCGCAGATCGAGCGCGCCCGCGACTACCGGCGCCCGCAGCTGGCGATCTACGGCGGCGTCCTGGCGGTCGAGCTGGGACTGCTGGCGTTGCTCGTCGCGCGTCCGCCGGCGCGTCTGCGCGGGCCGTTCCGCCGCCCCGTGCTGGCCGGCGCGGCCGCCGGCGCGGCGCTCTCCGTCGCCGTCTCGATCGCCATCCTGCCGCTGCAGATCGTCTCCCGCGAGCGCGCGAAGGACGTGGGCCTCGTGACGCAATCGTGGGGCGGCTACGCGCGCGACAAGTCGATCTCGTGGGGGATCGGCGCGGTCTTTGCGGGGCTCGGCGCGGCGACGGCGGTCGGCCTGATCCGCCGCTATCCCCGGGGCTGGTGGGCGCCCGGCTCCGTGATCGTCGTGGCGTTCGGCGCTGCGGCCATCTATGCGGGACCCGTCGTACTGGATCCGATCTTCAACAAGTTCGAGGCGCTGCCCGCCGGGCAGACGCGCGACGACGTGCTCGAGCTCGCCGACCGCGCCGGCGTCGACATCGGCGAGGTCTACAGCGTCGACGCGAGTCGCCGCTCAACGGCCGCCAACGCGTACGTGACCGGCCTCGGCGCGACGAAGCGCGTCGTGCTCTACGACACGCTGCTGGAGAACTTCACTCGCGACGAGGTGCGCCTCGTCGTCGCCCACGAGCTTGCGCACCAGCACCACCGCGACGTGCCCACCGGGCTGCTGTACGTCGCGATCGTCGCGCCGTTCGGCCTGCTCGCCGTCGCGCAGCTGACGCGCCGGCTGGCGCCGGCGGGAGCCGAGCCGGGGCCGGCGATCCTGCCGGCGCTCGCGCTCAGCATCCTCGTGATGACGACGACGATCACGACGATCTCAACCCAGCTCAGCCGGCAGGTCGAGGCGCGCGCGGACTCCTTCGCCCTCATGCTCACGGGCGAGCCCGAGCCGTTCATCGACTTCGAGAAGCGTATCGCGCTGCGGAACGTGGCGGACCCCGATCCGCCTCAATGGCAGACGCTGCTGCTGGCCACCCACCCGCCGACGATCGAGCGGATCGGGATCGGGGTCGCGTACGAGCGCGGCGCGCGGTAGGGACGTTTTCCGAGGGCCCCCGTCGCCGGCCCCGGTGCGCAACCCACCGCGACTATTCGTCGTCGTCGTCGTCGTCGCGCTGCTGCGGCGGCGCGCCGGCGCCACCACCGCCGAACTCGGGCAGGTTCTTGATGCCCTCGCGCGTGGCGTACTTCGAGTAGGAGTCCTCGAGCGCGTCGGCGAGCTCTCGCATGAACTTCGGCGCGAGGTTGACGCGCGAGACGACGACCCCCGGGATCTCGTCGGCGTCGATCTCGTGGTCGACGCGCGCGAACGTGATCGTGAACTCGTAGTCGGAGAACGACACGTTCGCGAAGTTCGCGTAGACGCCGCCCATCATCTCGGGCGAGAAGTGGATGTTGATGTGGCGTTCGGACTCGTCTGGTTCAGCCATGCCCCATCTAATATCGCATCGTGCGCATCATCGTCCTCGCCGTCGGGCGCCTGCGCCCGCCGTACACGGACGACACGCAGCACTACCTCAAGATGCTCGCGCGCCACGCGCGCGTCGAGATGATCGAGGTGCGCCAGGAGGAGCGCGTGACGGGAAGGATCCCCCAGCGCGCCTTCGTCTCGCTGCTCGCCCGCGAGGGCCAGCAGTTCGACTCGCTGTCGTTCAGCCGCTTCCTCGAGGAGCGCCGCCAGTCCGCTCGCGACCTGTGCTTCGTCATCGGCGGCCCGCTCGGCCTGCAGCTCGACGCGGTCGACCACCGCTTCTCGCTCGGCCCGCTCACGCTGCCCCACCAGCTTGCGCGGGTCGTCCTGCTCGAGCAGCTCTACCGCGGCCACAAGATCCTCGCCGGCGAGCCCTACCACTACTGACAGGCGGCGCCCGGCGCGCCTGCGCCGATAGATTGAGCGTCGTGGCGGGGCCTCTCTCAGATCTGCGCGACGCCGTCGCCGCCGCCTCGGGCGCCGTCACCGGAGCGGCCGGCCACAGCTCGGTGTCGCCGACGCTCGAGCGGCCGAAGAAGGTGGGCTTCGGCGACTACGCGACGAACGCCGCGATGCTGCTCGCCCCGCGCGCCGGCAAGCCGCCTCGCGACGTCGCGGGGCAGCTCGCGGAGGAGCTCGAGCAGCGGCTGGGCGCCGCCCTCGAGCGCGTCGAGGTCGCGGGCCCAGGGTTTCTGAACCTCTTCATGTCCGACGCGTGGCTCGTCGCGGCCCTCGGGCATGTCGTCGCCGCCGGCGACGGGTTCGGCGGCGGCGCGGCGCCGTCTCCCGAGCGCGTGAACGTCGAGTTCGTCTCGGCGAACCCCACCGGGCCGATGACCGCCGCCGGCGGGCGGCACGCGGCCTACGGCGACTCGCTGGCGCGGCTGCTGGAGTTCAGCGGCCACGACGTGACGCGCGAGTACTACATCAACGACATCGGCGGGCAGGTGCGCCGCCTCGGGGAGTCGATCGCGGCCCGCGCGCGCGGCGAGGCGGTGCCGGAGGGCGGCTACGAGGGCGAGTACATCCGCGAGCTGGCCGAACGCATTCCCGGCGCCGGGGCCGATGATCCCGCCGTCGTCGCGGAGCGCGGCGTTCAGCTGCTGGTCGAGCAGATCGGCGCGTCGATGCACGCGATCGGCGTCGACTTCGACGTCTGGTTCTCCGAGGCCTCGCTGCACGGCGGCGAGTCCTCGGCCGTGCGCCGCGCCTTCGAGGAGCTCGAGCGGCGCGGTGAGACGTATCGCTCCGAGGGCGCGCTGTGGCTGCGCACGAGCGCCCACGGCGCGCCGAAGGACGACGTGCTCGAGCGGTCGACGGGCGAGCCCTCCTATCTCGCGTCGGACATCGCCTATCACCTCGACAAGCGCCAGCGCGGCTTTGACCGGCTGATCGACGTCTGGGGGGCCGACCACCACGGGCACGTCGCGCGAATGCATGCGGCGTTCGACGCGCTCGGCGGCTCGGCCGGCCAGCTCGAGCTGATCATCATGCAGTTCGTCAACATCATCGAGCGGGGCGAGCGGGCGCAGATGTCCAAGCGACGTGGCGACTTCGTCACGCTCGACGACCTCATCGAGCAGATCGGCGTAGACGCCGTGCGCTTCTTCATGCTGCAGCGCTCACACGACACGACGATCGACCTCGACCTCGACCTCGCCCGCGAGCAGTCCAGCGAGAACCCCGTCTACTACGTGCAGTACGCCCACGCGCGGATCGCGTCGATCCTCGCCAAGGCCGGCGGCGCGCCGCGCGTCCTGCCTGCGCTCCAGGAGGCGGCCGCGTTCGACGGGGCGCTCGAGCCGGCTGAGCGGATGCTCGTCAAGAAGCTGCTCGCGTTCCCCGACGAGGTCGCCGAGGCGACGGAGAAGCGGGCGCCGCATCGCATGGCGGTCTACGCGCTCGAGCTCGCGCAGACCTTCACGGCCTTCTACCGCGACTGTCAGGTGGTCGGCGCGGAGGGCGCGGGAGGGGAGTCCTTCCGCCTTGCGCTGAGCGCCACGACGAAGCGCACGATCGCCCGCTCGCTTGACCTGCTCGGGGTGAGCGCGCCGGACAAGATGTGACACCGGCCGCGCGGCCGTCGCACTCCGGCGTGCTCAGCCGTCGTAACGCGCGAGGTCCTCGTCGAGCCGCGCGGCGTCCGCGTCGCTGAGGTCGCCCGCGCCCGCACCCGCACCTGCGGCGCCGCCGCCGCCCCCCGCGA
>DASYVZ010000400.1:0-2722 GCA_035936515.1 Solirubrobacteraceae bacterium
GTAGAGCATCAAGTCTCTCGAGGACCGTACGGAGGTCCGCATCAGAGAGGCTTTGAGAATAGGCGTCGAACAGGTGCTCCGGGATGCGGCCATGCATCATCGCAGCGAAGAATTCGTCCGCGTTCAGAGACGGCGGGACGGTCTGCTCAAGGCGGGATACGCGCTTCTCCAAGTTCATCGTCTTGCTTCCAGCGCCTCTAGGCGCCGATCCAAATCCTTGATCTCGGCTGTTTTGCGGAAGGACTCGACGAGTGTAGAGCGTCAACCTCGCATTGCCTCGCTTGAATTGTTCCTGAAGCTCGACTCGTTGCCTCATTAGGACTGCTCCCGAAGGGGGCGTCTTCGGAGGCGAGATTGAGGCGGGTGAGCATGGCGACGCGGGACGAGCTGCTGGGCGCGCTGGTGGAGCGGTACGGAGCGGCGCGACGGTCGGAGAAGGGGCGCATCCTGACGGAGTTCACGGAGGTGACGGGCTATCACCGCAAGCACGCCGAGCGGCTTCTGCGCGGCGCCTGCCGGAGCGATCGCTCGCGTCCGCGGCCCGAGCGCCGCGTCTATGACGAGGCGGTCCGCGAGGCGCTGATCCTGCTCTGGGAGGCGTCGGACCGGATCTGCGGCAAACGGCTGAAGCCGCTGATCCCGATGCTGATCGCGGCGATGGAGCGGCACGGCCATTTGGCGCTCGATGCGGAGGTGCGGTCGCGGCTGGAGAGGGTCAGCGCGGCGACGATCGACCGGATGCTCGCGCCGGCGCGAGCGCAGACGTCGAGCCGGCGCCGGCGCGTGGCGAGTTCGCCGGCGATCCGGCGCGCCGTGCCGATCCGGACCTATGCCGACTGGAACGACCCGCCGCCCGGCTTCATGGAAGCCGACCTCGTGGCGCACAGCGGGCCGTCGGCGAGCGGGAGCTTCGTCCAGACGCTGGTCCTCACCGATATCGCAACAGGCTGGACCGAGTGCGCGCCGCTGCTCTTTCGCGAGCAGCAGCTCTTGGGCGAGGTGATGACGGTGATGCGCCAGGCGACGCCGTTCCGCCTGCTCGGCTTCGACACGGACAACGACACGGTCTTCATCAACGAGACGGTGAAGTCCTGGTGCGAGGCGGCGGGCGTGGAGTTCACGCGCTCGCGGCCCTACCGCAAGAACGACCAGGCGCACATCGAGCAGAAGAACGGCGCGATCGTGCGGCGGATGGTGGGCTACCGGCGACTGGAGGGGCTTGCCGCCGCCGAGGCTCTGGCGCGGTTGTACAGGCCGATGCGTCTGTTCGTGAACTTCTTCCAGCCCTCCTTCCGGCTCGCCGAGAAGCGGCGCGAGGGCGCTGTCGTCCGCAAGCGCTACCAACCGCCGCTGACGCCGCATCAGCGTCTGGTCGCGGATCCGCGCGTGCCGCAGGCGCAGAAGGACGCACTGGATGCGCGGCACGCCGAACTCGACCCGGTGCGTCTGCTCAGCGAGATTCGCGCGGCCCAGCAGGCGCTGATGGAGATTGCGGACAAGGCGCCGTCGACCGGCGCGGCGGCCGATGGCGAGCCGCCCCTCGACGCCTTCCTCGCAGGCCTGCGCCTGGCCTGGAAGGAGGGCGAGGTCAGGCCGACAGCGCAGCCGAAGCCGCCAAAGCCGCGCTATCGAACCGTTCCCGATCCGCTCGAAGCCGTCACCGTCGAGATCAAAGCCTGGTTCAACGCCGATCCCGGCATTACCGGCCGCGAGCTCCTCGAAAAGTTGCAGGAAGTTCATTCGGAAGCTTACCCGGACAGGTTGATCCGCACCGTGCAGCGCCGCCTCAAGGTCTGGCGTCGCGAGCGTGCGAAGGCGCTCGTGCTTGGGCCTTCCGCTACCGGAGCATGCTCGGGTCCGACCCCGAAGAACAATCCTGCTGACGCGGCAGCCTGACCTCGCGGGGTGGCCGCGGAGGCGCCCTTTGGCGCCAAGCTGTGCGCGGAGGTGCGCGCACGACTCTTCCTTTAGCGCGGGCGTGTTCGCCTGCGCCGGCGGGGCGCTCGCCGCCCCCGCACCCCAGGCACTGCTCTCCAGATTTCTTTGCACGAGGAAGCGCGGGGGCAGGTCGAACGTAACCGCGTCACGCGCGTCGCTGCCGGGAAGCGTGCTCGGGAACATTATGGGTGAGGCAAGCGCAATCCGTTCAGGAACATTCCGCCGTGAGGCAACACGCCGGTCAGGATGGTTGTCGCTGATCACCAAGTTGAACCGGCTGCGCGAAAACTGGCTGAACCCGCCCGATCTGGTCCACCGGGTTCCGGAGACGGTGCCCGGCTATCCCGACCGCATCCTGCCGGTCTCTCGCAGTCCTTCAGCACCTGCACCGCGCCAGCCACGCCGCGGATCTATCGCGTCCACCGCCGTCTTCATGTTGTCGTAGATCCCGCGCGTGCAGGCGCCCTTGTAGAAGGCGAAGGCCCGCTCGTGCGCGTCGAACACCATCTCCTGCGTCTCGCGCGGGTAGGCCCGCACGAACGGCATCCGGCTGTGGCAGAGCCGCATGTGCGCCACCTTGACCGTGACGGTGACCCCGTCGATCAGCACGACCTCGTGGCTCCAATCGAACTGATAGGCCTCGCCGGGATCAAAGCTCAGCGGCACGAAGGCCGCCGCCGTCCCCGTGCTCCCCGGCGGTGCCATGTCGCCGCGTACCGCCGGACGGCGTCATACCCGCCTTCGTAGCCGAGACCGCCCGCGGAGGTCCTCGCAGATCCGCAGC
>DASYVZ010000401.1:0-5921 GCA_035936515.1 Solirubrobacteraceae bacterium
CCCCCAAGGAGTAGACATGACATCCACCGGACCCATCCTGATCGCCTACGACGGCTCAGACGACGCCCAGCATGCGATCGACCACGCCGCCGCGATGCTCGGCGGCGCCGACGCCATCGTCCTCTACGTCCGCCAGCCGCTGGAAGGCATGGCCGCCCACGCCGAAGGCCACCCCGCGCTCGAGGAGGTGGGCAGCATCGACGACGCCAACCTGGACAGCGGCGAACGGATCGCCGCCCAGGGTGCCGAGCACGCGCGGCGCGCCGGCCTGAACGCCGAAGCCCGCGTCGCGAGCTCGATCGACGCCGTCGCGGAAACCGTCGTGCGCGTCGCCGACGAACTCGACGCGAGCCTCGTCGTCCTCGGATCACGCGGCCGCCGCGGCCTGAAGTCGCTCATGCTCGGCAGCGTCTCCGATCACGTCGTCCACCACGCCCGTCGCCCCGCGCTCGTCGTCCCCTCGCCGGGTCTCGCCGCGGCGCGCGCGTACGTGACCGACGCGATCCCCGACATCCTCCTGGCGGCCCAGGTGCACGGCCGCTAGGCATCCCGGGAATGCTGTGCCCGGCGCGCGCGTTCGCGCCGGGCCCGGCACCCCGCGTGCAGCGATGACCTCCACCACGACATCCCGCGGCGACGGCGCCACCAGCCGGCGTCGACTGATGCTCGGCCGCGCGGTCAGACGCGTCCTCACCGTGGTCGCGCTCGCCCGCGTCACGCAGTTCGTCGAAGTCGTCCTCTTCCCCCTCGTCGCCGTCCAGCGCGGAGCAGGCGCCACCGGCGGCGCGCTCGTGCTGCTCGCGCTCGCACTCGGGTCAACGGCCGGCTCCGTGCTCGGCGGGACCGTGGTCGATCGCTCGGGGCCGCGGCGGGTCGTGGCTGCCGGCTTGTCGATGTCAGCCGTCGGGGCGGCCACACTGGCGGTCGGGCAGTCGCTTGCGCTGCTGGCGATTGCCGCGCTGCTGTACGGCCTGGCCACCGCCGTCTGGCGCCTCGCCCTGGAAGCTGCCACCGCTCACGGCCTGGCTCACGACGCTGCATCCGAGCACGTCGATGACGAGAGCTCGCGCGAACAGGCCTTCGCCGCGTTCGTCTGGCTGGTCAACCTCGGCGCGCTTGCTTCGGCCGGGGCGCTGGCCGCCGGCATCAGCCTGAGCGTCGCAGTCGGCATCCAGGCCTCGATGATGGCCGCCGCTGCGCTCGTGGCAGCGGGTCTGCTTCCCCGCACGCACCCCGCCGCACGCACCGGCGACAGCGCGAGCCCCGGCTTTCGGGACGTGCCCGCCCACATGTGGTTGCTCGCGATCGCCTACGCGCCGCTCACCATGGTGATGTTCCAAGCGTTCTCGGGGCTCGCGCAGATCTTCGACGACAGCGACTACCGCACCATGATCCTCGTCAACGCCGTCGTGCTCGTCACCTTCCCGCCGCTGCTGTGGTCGATCGCCGCACGGGTCGACGGCGTCCACGCGATCGCGGCCGCCGGCACCCTCCAAGGGATAGGGATCGCAGCCGCCGCGATCACCACCGACCCGCTGCTGAGCACCATCGTGTGGTCCGCCGGCGAAGCGATGTTGATCGCGATCATCCCCGCCGTCATCGCCGGCATCGCCCCACATGCCGCCGCAGGGCACTACCGCGCCGCCTTCGCCACCGTGCAAGGCGCCGCCGCCGCCGTCGCCACGTTCGGCGGGCCACTCATCGCACGCTGGTCGGTCGACGGCTTCGCAGCCACGAGCCTGATCCTGACCGCCGCCGGAGTCATGGCTGTCGTCGCGCTCCGGCGGTTCATTGCCGTTGGGCTCAAGCAGCCCGTCGCCTGCCCTTGCGGTGCCCTGCTGTGCTCGTGCGATGCCTCGCACATCGGGTGCGCCTTCCCGTCTCCGGTCGTCGTGCATCGCGCAGCAGCAGCCGGCGATTAGTGACGAGGCATCGCGCGCCAAGCCGCTCCGCCAACGTCGCCACGAGTCCCGGCGTGGGATATACACCGAGCATCCGGTTGGGAGGACCCACACGGCGCGACCTACGAGAAGCGCTCGATCGCGCTCACCTCGAACATCCATCCGGCCGGGTTCGACGAGCTGATGCCCAAGACCCTCGCCGCCGCAACCATGGACCGGCTGCTGCACCACGCGCACGTCCTGCTGACCGACGGCACCGACTCCTACCGCCTCGCCCAAGCAACCGCCGGCAAGGAGGTGACGCCCCTGACCTGACGCGCGCAGCGCGCTATCGCCGCTCCGCCTTTCGGCCTACGGCCTCAAGGCTCCGCGACGACACCCCGCTGGGGGAGAACCGATGGCCACCAGCGGGGAGAGAACGTGTCCGCAGCTGGGGAGTTCTGATGGCCATAGCTGGGGAGAAACCGATGGCCGTTGACAGCCGATCGTGCGCGCATCCCGGAGATCAACCGACAGTCAACGAGAAGCCGCGGCGAATCGGGCTGCGCTCTTCGATCTGGAGAGTGCCCCTCCTGCCTCCCAAGCGGCAGCGCGAGAGCGATGATCCGTCCGACGATGGCGTGTAGCCGAGAGCCAGAGGTTCGCAAGCTTCTCCACGACCTTGCCGCGTGGTGCAGCCAGCGCGCCGACGTGCGAGCCCTCGCCCTGGTCGCTCGCTCGCGCGCGACGATGTGAGATACGACTCCGACGTAGACGGGGTGCTTCTCACGGCCGACCCGGGGCAGATATCTCGCGGCTGACGACTGGGCTCTCGCGCTCGCCGCCAAGGTCGTTGCCACCCGTCATTGGGGCATGCTCACCGAGCGCCGACTACTCATGCCGACAGGCATGGAGGTTGACTTTGGCGTAGTTGATCCCTCGTGGGCAGCGACCGCACCACTCGCCGACGAGACCGCGAAGGTCGCACGGGACGGCCTCATACCCGTCTATGACCCGGACGCGATCCTTGAGCGTCTGAAGCACGCCACTGGATAAGTCCACCGTGCTCGAACCTGGCTTCCCCTTTCGCCTGAACGGGGCGCTCTCCCTCGTCGATCTCGCGAGGTGTTGGCGCCACCTGAAGGCCACTGTCATTCGACCGTCGTTCTACAGTAGCGCCTGTTGGCTACGGAGTTATCAAGGATGCAGTCGCCGCTTGCCGCTGCCCGACGAGTTCAGACGTCGCTGCTGCGTCTCATCGGAAGGGCAACTACGAGCGCTGACACTGCCTAAATCGGCGTTCCCGGACGTGCCAGTAAGCGATTCCGGCCATCACAAACGCAGCCAAGCGGTCAGCGGACATAGAGTTCGCAATTGCGGACTTTGTCGCCAGACCAGTGGCTGAGCCCCCCTCAGTCTGAGTGCCGCTCTCCACGCGCGCGCGGGTCGGCCCTTACGCCGCCGCTCGCTCTGCCACGTCGGCCGCCGCCCAGCGCGGGAGCGGCTTCTTCCCCCATCGCGCCCGGTCTGCGTAGTCCATCAGCGCACCGAAGTACTGCTCCAGTGGCGGCGGACGGAACCCGAGCTCGCGGCCGCGCTGCGCATCGAACGTCAGGCGTGCCCGGAAGTACGGGCCGAACTCGCCGGCAAGTTCCTCGGACTGAGGGTCCTCGCCGAGGGCCACGAAGCGCGGGGGCTCGCGGTCGAACGCGGCGGCGGCCATCGTGGCGAGGTCGATGTTCTTGACCGCGTCGTCGCCGGCTACGGCGTGGATGGTGCCGTGCTGGACGGGCCCGGCCAGCAACGTGTAGAGGGCGTCGGCGACGGTGTCGACGCAGATGATGTCCACGTGCCCCTCGGGGTCGGCCGGCACCGACGGCAGCAGGTTGCGGGCGAAGGCCATCAGCGGGAAGTAGATGACGTTGAAGGCCGGCGTCCAGCCGGTGACGCTGTCGCCGACGACGATGCTGGGCCGCAGGATCGCAGCGGGCGCATCGCAGCGGTTGACGAGCGTTTCAGCCTCGAGCTTCGTCTGCTCATACGTGTTGCGAAAGCTCTGGCCGACATAGCCCTCGGACTCGCGGACCCGTCCGTCGCGCTCGCCCGCGACGTACGCCGTCGAGACGTGCACGACCCGCTCGAGCGCGCCGCAGGCATATGCCTCCGAGGCCAGCTCCATCACCGCGTGCGTTCCGGTGACGTTGATGCGGCGCGCCTCCTCGAGCGGTTGCGTGAAGCTGATCGATGCGGCGCAGTGCGCCACCGCGGACATCTCGCTGGTCAATCGTTCGCGCGTCGCGGCGGCAAGCCCGAGGCCGCGACGTTCGATGTCGCCGGCGACGGCGCGCACGCGCCCACGCACCGCCGTGACGTCCTCGGGCGCGAACAACGTGTCGAGCACGCCGCTCATGCGCTTCTCGGCCTCCGCGTCGTCGGCGGCGCGAACGATCGTCACGACGTCGCGATCGCTGCGCTCGAGCAGGCGCACGAGCACCTCCATGCCGAGAAACCCGGTCGCGCCGGTCAGCAGCACTGGCCCATCAGGCGTCACCGTGCTCACGCCGTCTCGAGACAGAGCGTCACGTTGTGGCCGCCGAAGCCGAAGCTGTTGGACAGCGCGACGGCGCGCTCGTCACTGGAGGTCTGCATCGGCTGCGCCGTGAGCGGCACGTAGTCGAGATCCATGCCCTCCTCGGGCACCTCGTAGCCGAGCGTCGGCGGGGACATGCGATCGCGCAGGGCGAGGATGGTCGTGACGGCCTCGACGGCGCCGGCAGCGCCGAGCAGGTGGCCGATCGCGGACTTGGTCGACGAGACCGGGACCTTGTGCGCGTACTCGCCGAGCGCGGTCTTCAGGGCCGCTGTCTCGGCGCGATCGTTGAGCTGCGTCGAGGTGCCGTGGGCGTTGACGTAGTCGATGTCGGCCGCGGTCAGGCCGGCGTCCTCCATCGCGAGCATGATCGCGCGGGCACCGCCGTTGCCGTCGGCCTCGGGGGCGGTGATGTGGTTGGCGTCACCCGTCGCGCCGTAGCCGCGCACGGTCGCCAGGATGTTCGCACCGCGCGCGCGCGCGGACTCGCCGTCCTCGAGTACGAGCACAGCCGCGCCTTCGCCCATGACGAAGCCGTCGCGGCGCTCGTCGAACGGACGCGAGATGCCCGTCGGGGACACCGCGCTCATCGAGGCGAACGACGCGCGCGAGAGCGGCGTCAGCGCGGCCTCCGAGCCGCCGGTGACGACGGCCTGGGCATCGCCGGACTGAATCGCGCGCATCGCGGTGCCGATCGCGTGCCCGCCGGCCGCGCACGCCGACACGACGCTGAAGATCGGCCCCTTGAGGCCGTGGCGCAGCGAAAGCGCGGCAGAGCCGGCGTTGCTCATCATGAGCGGGATCGCCAGCGGCGAGACGTTCTGGGCACCGTCGTCGCGCAGCGTGTCGTGGTTGTCCTCCAGCGTGCCGATGCCGCCGATGCCCGTGCCGAGCACGCAACCGATGCGAAACGCATCGTAGGGCAGCTCGTCGGCCCAGCCCGCCTCACGCACCGCCTCGTCGGAGGCGACGACGGCCAACTGCGTGAAGCGGTCCGCGCGGCGTGCCTCCTTCATCGAGAGGTGGTCGGACGGGTCGAAGTCCGTGCAGGGCGCCTCCCCGTCACGAAAGGCGCTCGCACCGGCCGTCCAACGGTCGTTCAGCGTGCGGGCGCCAACGCCGAGCGGCGTCACGGCGCCGATGCCGGTGACGACGACGTCGGGCAGTTCGCGCCGCCGCATTACGCCGCCTTCTTCTTCTCGGTGATGTAGTCGATCGCCTCGCCGACGGTCTTGATGTTCTTCATGTCGTCGCCTTCCATCTTCACGCCGTGCTCGTCCTCGACGACCTGAGCGAGCTCCGTGAGATCGAGCGAGTCGACGTCGATCGACTCCCACGTCGCGTCGCGCGTGACGTCTTCCTCTTTGGCGCCGAAGGTCTTCAGCGATTCGATGACGGTGGTCTCAATGGCACTGGGGGTGGTGGTGGTGCTCACTTGGGTTGCTCCTTTT
>DASYVZ010000402.1:0-6461 GCA_035936515.1 Solirubrobacteraceae bacterium
CTGGTGGGCGTCGTGGCGCTTGCGGTGCTGTCGGGGCTCGTCGGTGACGCGCTGTTGTCGAGCCTGCTGATCGGGCCGCTGGTGATCGGCGTCGCCGTGCGCACCGGCGGTACGACCGCGCTTTCGGTCGAGCGCTACCTCGGCGGCGCCGTGCGGCGCGTGATGCTGCCCGTCTTCCTCGGGCTCGCGGCGCTGCACACCGACTTACGCGAGCTTGGCGCTGACGTGCTCGGGGCGGTGCTGGCGCTGCTGGTCGCGGTGACGGCCGTCAAGCTGGCGGTCGCCCACGCCGCCGCGCGGCTCACCGGCTTCGACGCGCGCGACGCGCGCGCGATCGGCGCGCTGCTGCAGTGCGGCGGGATCATGACGATCGCGATCTCGCTCGACGTGCTCGACGCCGGGGTCATCGACGGGCGCATGCACGCGACGCTGACGCTTCTCGGGCTCGTCTCGACGATCGCCGCCGGTCCGCTGCTGCCGCGCGCCTGGAACCGGCGCCGGCGACGGGCGCCCGCGCCGTCTTCGGTGCGCGCGGCGTAGCGGTTGCCGACGGGGCGCTACCCTGCGAGAACCGGCGGATCACCCACTCGGCCGGAGCGCTTCGGCGCTCAGCCCGGCAACGCGCGCGGCCCTCGGGCCGGCGGCCAGTCCGGGTGGTCGGGAGTGTCGAGACCGCCCCAGGTCGACACACAACCTGGGGACATTGCAGTACAGCGGTGATCTAGGACCGGCGCGGTTGCGGGCGGGCCTGCGGGGCCGCCCCGCCGCATGTGCGCCTACTCGGCTTCGACGCCGTGCGTGCGCAGGTAATCTAGGTACAGGGGGCGCAGCAACTCGGCGACCTCACCCTGGCCGGCGTCGGTCACGTCGTCGATGTGCGCGCGCAGCGTGAGGGCGTCGGCCTCGGCGGCGTCGATGTCGCCGGTGGCGGCCTCGGCGACCGGCAGCGCCTCCATCAGGCGAACGAAGAACGGGATGTCGAGGTGGCGCAGCGCGTAGCGCACCGCGCGATCGTGCAGCTCCTCGGATGAGAGCGCGTCGAGGCCGTCGTCGTCGTCGTACATCGGCGTAGGCTACGGCCTCGGCGGGGGCTCGCGCCCGCTGCGAGGTCATCTGATGAGCGCGATGTTCAGCTCACCGGCGGAGTCGTCGCCGGTCCAGCTGCACTCCACCGCCTCGGCTGTCAGATGACGACGTTCCAGGGCACGACGCGGTGCCCGGTGACGATCCTCCCCGAGACATAGGGATCGGCGGCGACGAACTCGCCGATCTGAGCGGGGTCGTCGACGCGAAAGACGAACAGCGCGCCGTGCGGCGGGTTGCCGAGCGCGCCCGCCATGACGAGCCGCCCGTCGTCCTTCCACTCGCGCGCGAGCGCGAGGTGGTCGGCACGAAACGGCGCGCGCTTCTCTACCACGTCCTCGACGTAGTCGTAGAACAGGCAGTGGTGGACGACCGGCTCGCTCATCGCGACGCGGTCGGCTAGGACATGTCGGTCGGCGGCACCCAGCCGCCGAACGCGCGCTCGAGCTCGAGTGCGACGGCCACCGCGAGGTGGTCGCGGCCGGGACCGGCGGCGGCCTGCACGCCGAGTGGCAGTCCGCGCGAGTTCAGCCCGAGCGGTATCTGCGCGACGGGCGTGCCGGCGAGGTTGAAGACCGCGGTCGTCGTCAGCAGCCATGGCTTGCCGACCGTCTGGCCGTGGCGCGGCGCGACACGGGGATGCGACGGGTGCAGCAGCACACCGTCGCCGATCACCCCGCAGACCTCCTCGGCGAACGCCGCACGGGTGGCGGCGGCCTTCGTCATCCGGCCCTGCGGCAACTTTCCCGTCAGCCACTCGCTCATGAGCAGCAGGCGCAGCGCCCGCGTGTGCGGCCCCTTGCGCCGCAGGCCGCCGCGCAGACTCATCGCGGCCGAGCCCTCAGCGACGATGAGGTCGGCGACGCTGACGCCGGCCTCGAGCTTGAGCACCGCGAGGTAGAGCTCCATGGCCTTCTTCATCGACTTCAGCGACACGGTCTCGATGATCGCGCCGGCCTTCTCGAGCGCCTCCGCGGCGCGCATCCGCGCGGCGCGCAGCTCGCGGCTGACGTTCTTGTACGACGTGCGCTCGCTGAGCAGGATCTTCAGGCCGGCGATGCTGACGTCGGCGGGGTCGCCGAGCTGCACCTCGCGCACGTAGGGGTCGATTCCGTCGGGGCCGGCGAGCACCTTGAGCATCGGCCAGAGGTCCTCCGCGCGGCGCACGATCGGGCCGATCGTGAGCATCTGCGCGGCGATCTCGGTGTGCGTCGTCGGAAACTGGCCCGTGCTCGGCACCACCCCGGGCGACGGCTTGAGCCCGAAGACGCCGTTGAAGAGCGCTGGAATGCGGATCGAGCCGCCGATGTCGGCGCCGACGCCGACAGGCGAGCCGCCCGAGCCGACGACGGCGCCCTCGCCGCCCGACGATCCGCCGGCCGTGCGGGCGGCGCTGTAGGCGTTGCTCGTGCGCCCGTACTGGCGGTTCTCGGTCTCGATCCAGAGGCACAGCTCGGGCGTGTTCGTCAGGCCGAGCGGGATCGCGCCCGCGTCGAACATGCGCTGGACGGTCGGCGCGTTCTCCGTGCTGCGGTACTGGTTGCGCGAGATGAGCCCGGCGCAGTTGGGCATCCCCTCCATCGCGATCGATTCCTTGATCGTGCAGGGGACGCCGAGGAAGGGCGGCAGCTCGTTCGCGTCAGGCGTCGCGGCCACCAGTGCATCGGCGGCGTCGGCCTCGGCCCGCGCGGCGTCGAAGCGGTCGACGACGACGGCGTTGATGCGGTCGTGCATGAACTCGATGCGCTCGATGTGCGCGTCGACGATTTCGCGGGAGCTCGTCTCCCGCGTGCGGATCGCGCGTGCGAGATCCGTTGCGGAGCGTTGGGTGAGGGGCAGGCTGGGGGCGAGGACGGCCATCCGGCCAATGTACAGGCGCGCCCGCGAGCGCGGAGCGCCGGCGCGCCGCCGAGGAGGCGGCATCGGGCGCAGGATGCGCGGGTAGTCCCACCTCATGATGGACCGGAAAACTGCGCGAGGGGCGCCGGAGAGGCGACATCATGACCGCGCCGCCGCTGCGCGCCTCGAGCGCTTCGCCGACCTCATCGTCGGCTTCGCGGCCAACGTGCAACCGGGCCAGATCGTCGCGATCTCCACCGAGCCGGGCAAGCTCGAGCTCACGCGCGCGGTGGCCGACCGCGCCTACCGCGCGGGAGCGAAGTTCGTCGACGTCGTGCTCTTCGACCTGCACGTCAAGCGCTCGCGCATCCTGCACGCCGACGCGGACACGCTTGACTACGTGCCGCCGTGGTACGGCGAGCGCGTGCTCGCGCTCGGCGAGCTGCGAGCCGCTCGCATCGGGCTGACCGGCCCGTCGATGCCGGGTCTGCTGAGCGACCTCGACCCCGCGCGCGCCGGCCGCGATCAGCTGCCGTTCCTGCCCGAATCGGCGCAGGTCGTCAACGCGCGCACGACGAACTGGACGGCGGTGCCGTGCCCGACGCAGCCGTGGGCCGAGCTCGTCTTCCCCGACGACGCACCCGAAGCGGCGCTCGAGCACCTCTGGGAGCAGGTCGAGCACGTCTGCCGCCTCGACGAGGACGACCCCATAGCGGCGTGGCGCGAGCGCCAGGACCTGCTCAGCGGCGCGGCCGAGCGGCTCACCGCCCACGGCTTCGACACGCTGCACTTCGAGGGGCCGGGGACCGACCTGCACGTGGGCCTGCTGGCGAGCTCGCGCTGGATCTCAGCTCGATTTCAGACGATCGACGGCATCGAGCACATGCCCAATCTCCCGTCGGAGGAGATCTTCACCACGCCCGACCCGCAGCGCGTCGACGGCACGGTGCGCTCGACGAAGCCGCTCGTCGTCGGCGGGACGATCATCCGCGGATTGCGCGCGCGCTTCGACGGCGGCCGCGCGGTGTCGATCGAAGCCGACGAGGGCGGCGAGCTGCTTGCCCGCTACGCGGCCCGCGACGACGGGGCGTCGCGCCTCGGCGAGGTCGCGCTGGTGGACGGGGAGGGCCGGATCGGGCCGCTGGAGACCGTCTTCTACGACACGCTCATCGACGAGAACGCGGCGTCGCACATCGCGCTGGGCTCGGCCTACGAGTTCACGGTGGGCGCTGAGGACGTCGGGGCCATCAACCGCTCGCAGATCCACATCGACTTCATGATCGGCGCGCCCGAGGTCGACGTCACCGGCGTGACGACCGGCGGCGCGCGCGTGCCGGTGCTGCGCGGCGGCGCCTGGCAGATCTGACGGTCCGCGGTTGGGCGCGCGCGCCGCGCGCGGTAGCCTGATCGGGCCCTGGAGAGGTGCCGGAGCGGCTGAACGGGCACGACTGGAAATCGTGTGTGGGCTACAACCCACCGAGGGTTCGAATCCCTCCCTCTCCGCTGGCGGCGGCGCGCGCGGCGCCAGCGCCCGGCTCAGTCCTCGTCGTCCTCGTCCTGGTCGGCTTGCAGCCGCGCGTCGAGGTCCTCCTCGATCGAGTGATCGACCTCCTCCGGGTCGCCGAACAGGTCGTCGCCCTCGAGGTCGGGCGTCTTTGCGGGGTCGCGTTCCATAGCGCTCCTTTGCCGGGTTCCAGCGCCGGGGGTACCCGACGGCGCCACAGGTCCAACGCTCGGTGAGCGCACCTCAGCGGTCCGAGAGGTCGCGGTCCTGCTTGAGCCACGCGACGCCCTCCGGCGTCAGCGCCCACCGGCCGTCCGGCAGTTGCACGACGCGCCCGTCGGCCGCGAGCGCCGCGAGGTTCAGCGGCGTGCGCATGTCGTCGTGGCCGCGGCCGATCGCGGCGTCGACGTCGGCGACCGCGACGCCGACGCCCGGCGTGCCGCCCGTGCGCTCCCACAGCGCATCGAGCACGTGGGCGAGATCGCGGCGGCTCATCGGCCGATCGTCGCAGACGGCGCCAACGGCGCTCGCAGGATCACGCCATCCGACGCAGCCTACGACGCGTAGCGCACTGCGGCGCGCGCCCGCGCCTTGGCGGCCTCGACCTCGCGGTCCTTCGGCGGCGCGGCCGTGACGAGCTCGTCGAGCAGGCGTGCGGAGGCGTCCGCGACGGCCTCGACGGCGCGCTCGAACGCCGCAGCGTTGGCCGCCGACGGCTTCGCCGAGCCGCTG
This sequence comes from Solirubrobacteraceae bacterium, assembly GCA_035936515.1. Classification (GTDB taxonomy): domain Bacteria; phylum Actinomycetota; class Thermoleophilia; order Solirubrobacterales; family Solirubrobacteraceae; genus CADCVQ01. The sequence continues at coordinate 5,159 of DASYVZ010000402.1, forward strand.
ATCTTGCGCACGTACTGCAACGCCGCCGCGCGAATCTCGTCCTCGGTCGCGGGCGGCTCGAAGTTGTGAAGGGTCCGGATGTTTCGGCACATGGCCGAAGCGTAACCCTGCGGCGCAGCGCTGTCAGGCGGGCGGCGGCGCCTCGGAGGCGTCATCCTGGCGTGGCGGCACCGCGGCGAGCCGCGCCCGCAGCCGCTCACGCAGCTCGTCGGGCGCGAGGTCGACGTGCGTGCGGCGCTTGCGCGCTACGACGACGCCGGTCGCGGCGACCCCCGCGACCCCGGCGAGGCCGAGAAGCTTCCAGCGCGGCCGCATCGACGCGTAGGTTACGCGCCGTGACGCGGGCGGATATGTCACTGTCGCTGGACGAGGCGGTGGCGGCGGCGCAGACCGCCGATGTGTGGCTCTTTCGCGGGCGCTCGATCGCCGATCGCGCGATCCAGACCGTGACCAACAGCCCCGTCAACCACGTCGGCATGGTCGTGGCCATCGACGACCTGCCGCCGCTGCTGTGGCACGCCGAGCTCGGCCGCTCGCTGCCGGACGTCTGGACGGGGGAGCGCCACCGCGGCGTGCAGCTGCACCGTCTCGACGAGGCGGCCACCACCTGGTCGCAGAAGTACGGCCAGCGCGGCTACGTGCGCCAGCTCACCGGCGGCACGATCGAGCGCCACCACGAGGATCGCCTCATGGAGGCCATCGAGCGCTTCGACGGCAAGGCCTTCCCGACGATGCTGAGCCTGGCCGGCCGCTGGATCACCGGCCGCGTGCGCCGCCGGCCGACGGCGCCGCTGGAGACGATCTACTGCGCCGAGCTCGTCGCCACCACCTACCAGCACATGGGCCTGCTGCCCGCCAGGCGGCCGGCGAGCTTCTACGACCCGGGCGCGTTCTGGAGCGGCGACCGGCTCGAGCTCGTGGCGCCGTTTCGGCTCGCTGCCGAGGTACGGGTCCGCTGAGGCTGCGTCACGCGACGGCGTCGCGGGCGGGCTCGGCGACCGCGCCCAACGGGACGGCGAAGACGACGTGCTGGCGGTGGACGGCGATGAACTCGTGCCGGCTGACCTCGTGATCGCCGTCGAGCTCGGTCACCGTCGCATCGGTGAGCGGGATGAAGTCGCGCTCCGGGGCGTTGAGCAGATCCGATAGGCGGCTGCGGTACCCGTCGCTGGCGAGGGTGGCGACGCCCACGATCCGGTGGCGCGTGGTCTGGATGGAGATGCGCTCGAAGCGATGTTGCACACCAGCTCCTTCGGCAGTTTGCGCGCGATGCTCAAGCGTCGTCGCACATTCGTCCCTCGAG
>DASYVZ010000403.1:0-6515 GCA_035936515.1 Solirubrobacteraceae bacterium
CGCGTGAGCGGCGAGGGCGGTCCGCTCGGGTTCGATCCGGAGCCGGGGCAGGACGACGCGCGCGAGCGTGAACCGACGGTGGCGCAGCCGCAGCGCCGATCCGCGGCCGCTGGCCCCGTTTCCGGGAACCGCGGTGCGTGGGTGGTCGGCATCGTCGCGATCCTGGCGGTGGCCGCCCTGTCGATCCAAGCCGCGCGCCCGGAGGCACCCCGAGCGACGGGCCTGCCGGCCGGACAGCCGCTGCCGCCCTTCGCGGTCGTGCTGACGACCTCCGACGTCGTCTGCGACGACGAGGACGACCCCTGCGACGCCAACGTGGCGGCCTCTGGCGCCGGAGGCCAGGGCGATGCCGGCCGCCGCGCGGCCTGTGACGTGCGCGGTCCGACGGTGCTCAACGTGTGCGAGCTGATCGAGCGCGGCCCGCTCGTGCTCGGTCTGGCCGCGTCGCGCGGCGCGAGCTGCCTCGATCCGTGGGATCGACTCGAACGGCTCGCGCGCCGCCATCGCGGTCTGCAGGTCGCGCTCGTCGCGATCGGCGGCGGACTCGAGGAGCTGCGCACGAGCGTGCGCAGGCACGGCTGGAGCTTTGCTGTCGGCTGGGACCGCGACGGCGTCCTGGCGAGCATCTACGGCGTGGCGGCGTGCCCGTACGTGACCGTCGCGCGCTGGCGCGGGCGGGTGCAGGGCACGGTCGTCGGGAGCGCCGCGGTCTCCGGCGGTGACCTTGATCGGCTACCGGCGCTGCCGTCGCCGCGTCGCGGCGAGCGGGCTGGAGGCCCTAGGCGGCTTGCGGCGCGGGACCGCGCACGACCCCGCGCCGCCTGCCGTTCTGCGTCAGACCATCGCGGCCAGCAGGCCGCGCTGGCGCTCGGTCATCGAACCCACCGTCTTGGTCTCGGGCAGCCCGATGCCCGCGAGGAACTTGCTGGCCCGCGTCGTGCCCCAGCGCCGCTGGCTGGCGAGCAGCTCGGCGATCGTCATGCTCGCCGCCTCCGGCGGGCACGCGAGGATGACGTCGGCGACCGGCAGGGCGCCCAGCCCGACGTTGCGCTTGAGCTCTGCGCGGGCGAGGCGCACCTCGTTCGCGCGCTGAAGCGCCTGCATGTGCTGCGGCGGAGCAGGGGCAATCGTCGTCGACGCGTCGTTCATGGAGCCTCCTCGGCCGTCCCCGACTTCGTGCGGGGGACAGCGCTTCGGTGATGTTCACAACTCGGCACTGCGGTGCTGCGCATCGCCCGCTTGGGCGCGAACGACCATTTCCTCCCGCAAAACTTCCACCCAAAAGCCCTCGGTCTGGGTCCGCTTCGCTCCCCGCTCTCCTGCGCGGAGCGCTCGATGAAGGTATGCGAGCGGCGGGTGGCACTTCAAGGCGCCGGAACAGAAGCGGGCGCTCGGAGCGAGGTTTTTCTTCGGTGAACCGATTGTGTGAAGATTTGAACGGTCGCAGCCGCGCCGGACAGACGTCGCGACCGGACGCCGTTGCGGACGGTCAGGCGGGCAGCGGGCCGTGCTCGGCCTCGAACGCCGTCTTGACGGCGACGAAGGCGTCGAGCGCGCGGTCGAGCGTTGCGCGCTCGTGGGTCGCCATGACGCTCGTGCGCAGCAGCGCGCCGCCGGGCGGGACGGCGGGATGGATCGCAACGTTGACGAAGACGCCGGCGTCGTAGAGGGCACGCCAGAGCAGCACCGCCCGCCAGTCGTCGCCGACGCTGACCGGCACGATCGGCGACATGTGATCGCCCTCGTGCTCGACGACCTTGAAGCCGCGCTCCTTGAGGCCTTCGTGCAGGTAGGCGGCGTTGTCGAGCACCCGACGCAGCAGCTGCGGCCCCTCGCTGGAGCGCAGGATCCGCAGCGCCTCCAGCGCGGCGCCGATCGAGGCCGGCACGTTGGACGCCGTGAAGAGGAAGGCGCGGCTCTGCACGCGCAGGTAGTCGATCACGTCGTGGCTTCCGGCCAGGAAGCCGCCACAGCTCGCCAGCGACTTGGAGAACGTGCCCATCCGCAGGTCGACGCGGTCCTCGACGCCGAGCAGCTCGCAGGCGCCGGCGCCGCGCGCGCCGAGGACGCCCGCGCCGTGCGCCTCGTCGACCATGAGGCGGGCGCCGAACCGGCCGCAGAGGTCGGCGATCTGCGGCAGCGGCGCGATCTCGCCCTCCATCGAGAAGACGCCATCGACGACGACGAGGATGCCGCCCTCGTCGGCCTTGGCCTTCTCGAGCGTGCGCTTGAGCTTGTCCATCCGGTTGTGGCGAAACGCCCGCAGCTTCGCGCGGCTGAGGATGCAGCCGTCGAGGATCGAGGCGTGGTCGCCGGAGTCCGCGACGACGGTGTCGCCGGGGGAGAGCAGCGTCCCGAGCGCGGTCAGGTTGGCCTGCGCGCCGGTCGAGGTGACGAGCGCCTCCTGGGTCCCCATCCAGTCGGCGAGCTCCTCCTCGAGCTCGAGGTGCAGCTTGATCGTGCCGTTGAGCAGGCGCGATCCGGTCAGCCCGGTGCCGTACTTCGTCAGCGCCGCATGCGCGGCCTCGATGACGCGCGCGTCGGCCGTCAGCCCGAGGTAGTTGTTCGAGCCGAGCATGATCCGCTCGGCCCCCTCCATCTCCACGACGGGCCCGGCCGGCCCCTCCAGCGTCCGGAAGTACGGCAGGATGTCGGCCTCGCGCGCAGCGCGCAGCTGTTCGGCGCGCTCATGCCCGCGCACCTTGGCGAAGACGTCGTGGGTCGTGGAGGCCATGTAGCGTGCGCGCCGTGAGTGTCGAGGTACGAGCCGTCTCGTCGCGGCGGGATCGGCAGGAGTTCATCGAACTCCCGTTCCGGCTGCACTCTACCTCGCCGCAGTGGGTGCCCCCGCTGCGCCTGGAGCGACACATGTTCCTCAGCCGGCGCTTGAACGCGTACTTCAAGCATGCGGGAGCGCAGGAGTTCCTGGCCACTCGCGACGGACGCGTCGTCGGCCGCGTCTCGGCGCAGATCGACGGCGCCTACGACGCCGAACACGGCCCCGGCACCGGCATGTTCGGCTTCTTGGAGCTCGAGGACGACGCCGGGGTCGCGCAGGCGCTCATCGGCGCCGCGCAGGCGTGGCTGGCCGAGCGCGGGCGCCACCACATGATCGGCCCGATGGACTTCACGATGAACGACGAGGCCGGCCTGCTCGTCGAGGGCTACCTGCGCGAGCCGATGATCAAGCAGCCGTGGCATCCGGCCGCCTACCAGCGCCTCGTCGAGGGCACCGGCCTGACAAAGGCGATCGACCTGCTCATGTGGGAGCTCGTCATCGACGACCGCGAGAAGATCCTGCCGGTCATCTTCGAGCTCGCGGAGCAGTGCGAGGTCAAGCACGGCGTCACGCTGCGCCACATGCGCCGCCGTGACCTGCGCAGGGACATCAAGGTCTTCGGCGAGGTCTACAACGCGGCGTGGAAGGAGAACTGGGGCTTCGTCCCGTACTCCGACTCCGACCTGCGGCAATACGCCGACGAGCTGCAGCTCGTCTTCGACAAGCAGTGGTTCATGATCGCCCAGAAGGACGACGAGACGATCGGCATCGCGATCACCGTCCCCGACATCAACCAGGTGCTCAAGAAGATGGACGGGCGCCTGCTGCCCTTCGGCTGGTGGCACTTCCTGCGCAAGGGCAGCATCATCGACCGCGTGCGCGTCGGCTTTCTCGGCGTCAAGCCGGAGTACCAGCACACCGGAGCCGCCGCCAGGTTCTACGTCGAGCACTTCGACATGGCGGCCGCGACCCCGCAGAAATGGGGCGAGATGGGCTGGATCCTGGAGACCAACCGGGCGATGAACCGCGGCATGGAGGCGATGGGCGGCCGGATCGTCAAGCGCTACCGCGTCTACGAGTCGCGGTTCTGACGCGCAAGGGGTAGCGTTGGCGGCCACAGTCGTCTGACGTTCCCTTCAGTATTCGCTTTCCGTGTTCAGGCACCGATCCTCCGATGACCGCCATTCCACGACGCCCGACGCCGCGCCTGTGAGCGATCCGCGCCCCGAGCTGTTCGACCAAGCGGTCTGCGAGAACGGCGAGGTGCTCGACGCCGTGCCGGTGCTCCGTGACGCCACGGCGCGCCCGATCGAGTCGCTGCGCGCCGCGGGCGCGCTCAGCCCAGCGGTCGTACAGACCGCGGCGCTCGTCGGCGCGAGCGTCGTGGCGGGTGCAGCAACGGTCGCGATGGCGCAGCGGCGCCGGACGCGGCGCATCGCTCGGCGCCGCCGCCGGATGTTCGGGCAGGTGCTGGCCAGCCGGTCGTTCCTCGTCGACGTGCACGTGCTCGGCGAACGCGGCAAGTAGCCGCCCGCCCTTCGCGGCGTGGCTCGCGACGGGCGAGCGGCGCGAACGCGGGCGTCCTGCGCGCGGCGTAGGTTCCCGCGGATGTACGAGCTGCGCCTCGAGGTCGTACCGCGCTGGCCGTTTCGGCTGCCGGCCTACGGCGGGCGCGATGGCGTGCTGCGCCGGCGCGGTGCGGTGCTCGAGCGCCTCCTGCACGTCGAGGGGCGCGCGGCGACGGTGCGCGTCGCCCAGCCGGCGGAGCGGTGCGTGCTGTTCGGCGCCTGGGCGCAGGATCGCCCCGACGCCGAGGCGGCGATCGCGCGCATGCGCTTCGCGCTCGGCGTCGACGACGACCTGCTTCCGTTCTGGGAGCGCTACCGCGACGATCCGCTCGTCGGGCCGTCGCTGCGCCGGCGGCCGTGGCTGCGCATCGCGCGCCGTCCGGTGCCCTTCGAGGCGCTCGCCTGGGCGATCTGCGAGCAGCTCATCCAGGTCTCGCAGGCGCACCTCATCGAGGCCCGGATCGTGCGCGGGCTGGGGCCGCGCTGCGAGCAGACCGGGCTGCGCGACGTGCCCGCACCGGCCGCCGTCGCGGCCTGTTCGCCAGCCCGCCTGGAGAGCTTCGAGCTCGCCGGGCGTCGGGCGATCGCGCTCGTCCGCGCCGCGCGGGAGGTCGCGACGGGTCGGATCGATCTCGACGGGCCCGACCACGAGGCTGGCTGGCGACGCCTGCTGGCGATCCCCACGATCGGGCGCTGGACGGTCGAGATGCTCGCCCTCCACGGCCAGGGCCGCTACGACATCATCCCCGCGGGAGATCTCGCCTTTCTGAAGCTGCTCGGCCACGCGCGCAGCCTCGGCAACCCGGCGGCGCGCGCCGAGGAGGCCGAGGTGCGCGCGCTGTTCGCGCGCTTCGGCGAGTGGCGCGGGCTGGCCGGCGCGCATGCGCTGCGTGCCCCGCCGGAAGCGCTGCGGGCGGCCGCCGGCTGAGCGTCTGCCCGCCCGCTCCGAGCGCTCGATGCGAACAATTGTTTGGGTCGGCTAGTTACGGGCAAGCTTGTTAGGAGTAATACAGACGGGCGGGCGCCTGGCGAACCCGGCCGTGCCGCCGCCGGCCGCGTGGTCATACCCGCGGCCCGTCATACCCGCGGTCCCGATTTGAGAAGGAGACGTGATGAACAAAGATCAGCAGAAGGTCGTGCAGTACCTCAGCGAGGCGCATGCCCACGAGCAGGCGCTCACCCGTGTTCTGCAGTCGCAGATCGCGATGACGCCGCGCGGCTCGTACCGCACCCTCCTCGAGACGCACCTCGACGAGACCCGCCGTCAGACCGACCGCATCGAGCGGCGCCTGCGCACCCTCGGCCAGGGCGGCAACGCCGTCACCGCTGTCGTCGGCGTGATGCAGAGCGTCGTGGGGCAGGCCCTCGCGATCGGCAAGACCCCGATCGACCTCGTCCGTGGCAGCGGCGGCGAGGAGAAGGTGCTCAAGAACGCGAAGGACGCATGCGCCACCGAGGCGCTGGAGATCGCGACGTACATCGCGATCGAGCGCCTGGCCGAGCAGGTCGGCGACGCCGAGACCGCGAAGCTCGCGGCATCGATCCGCGCCGAGGAGGAGCGGATGCTCGAGCGCATCCTCAAGGAGATCCCCAAGCTGACGACAGCCGTCGTCCGCGCGGACCTGCGGGGCGACTCCTCCTACGACCTGACGTCCACCGGTGCCGCCGAGGCCGTCCGCGACGCCGGCAACGCCGCTCGCGCGACGACGCGCAAGGCCGTCTCGACCGCCAAGCGCACCACGCGCCAGGCGCGCAAGGTGCCCGGCGTGGCGCAGGTCGAGGGTCAGCTCAAGGGCGTCGTCGCGTCCGAGGAGGATCTCGCGATCCCGCGCTACGACGAGCTGACCGCCGAGGAGATCATCGCGAAGCTGCCCGGCATCGCGCAGATCGAGCTGGCCAAGCTCGACAGCTACGAGCGCATCAACCAGAACCGCAGCACGGTCCTGGAGCGCATCAGCTCGCTGCGCGGCGACGAGCCGTGGACGGGCTACGACGAGCTGACCGCCGCCGAGGTCATCGCCGTCCTGAACGAGGGCGACGACGATCGCGCGCGGGAGGTGCGCGAGTACGAGCGCACGCACAAGAACCGCGTCAGCGTCATGAAGGCCGCCGAGCGCGAGCTGACCACCGCGTAGGCGCATACGAAGCGCCGATCCGCAGTACGAGGG
>DASYVZ010000404.1:0-4824 GCA_035936515.1 Solirubrobacteraceae bacterium
GGATCGCCACCGAGGTTCCACGATCGAGACATTTCCCCTTCGGTCTAGGCCCCGGGCTACAGAGCAGCCAAGCGCAACGTGTTCCGCCTTCGGCGGCGTACGCCGCGCCGGTCTCGCCCGACGCGACTCTTCTGCGCCTCGTCCTAGACCGCGTCCTCCTCGGAATCACTCGACTCTCCCTCGCCAGCGTCGGGGCCCTTGGCCGCGGGCACCGGCTCGTCGGAGGGCCGCTCGCCGGACGGCGCCGGCATGTTGCTGTCATCCTCAGCCGCGTCTCCGCGGTCATCGGCGGTGGGTTCCTGCTGCTCGTCGAACATATATCTTCTCCCGTGGTTGCTCACCAGTGTGTACCCGCTCGGCGACAGGAGATGCCCGCGCGCCGTCGCGACGGGCGCGACATCGGTGTGGTTTTGTCGCCGCTTGAGCTCCGCGACGCCAAGCATGTGCGCAACCTCCGCGACGTCTGAACCCCGTTCAGGGCGACGATGATGGCGAGCTGCTCGCCCGAGATGGGCCCGCGGCGCACTTCGCGTGCGCGTGACCCAGCCCCGCCGTGACACGTCATTCCGCTGACAGCGGCGCCCGAGCACAACGAGGCGAAACGCGGGACGCCGGGTAGCCGACCTGCATGAGTGCGACAGGTCACGGCCACCGTGCAGCCGACGCCGAGCTTGATCGGCCCGATCCCGCTGCCGTACCGCGAACGACGATCCGCCAGGAGATCGTGGGCGCTGGCGGAGTCGTCGTGTTCGCTGGCGCGTGGCTGATCGTCTCGCCGTACGTCCTGTCCTACGACGGCCGCGACGCGCCATGGAACCCGATTCTCGCCGGCATCCTGATCCTGCTGCTCGCCCTGGCTCGCTTAACGTTCGCTGTATGGGTGAGCTGGATCAGCTGGATCAACGTCGCGCTGGGGACATGGCTCCTGGGCACCTCGGCCTGGCTCGCCGAATCCTCGGCCGCGCGATGGAACGAGGCGGTGGTCGGCGGCTTGGTGATCGTCCTGGCCCTGCTCGCCGGCGGCGCAACCCCCGTCGCGCGGCGTCGCGCGGCAGCGCGCGGCTGATTGTGCTCTCGCGGCTCGCGGTGACGTCGTGGCGCTGAAGCTCGAGGAGTACGCGCTGATCGGCGACACGCAGGCCGCCGCGCTCGTGGGCCGCGACGGCTCGATCGACTGGCTGTGCCTGCCGCGCTTCGACAGCGGCGCATGCTTCGCGTCGCTGCTGGGCGATGAGCGCAACGGCCGGTGGCGGCTGGCCCCGCCGCCGCAGGACGTGCGCGCGATCACGCGCCGCTACCGCCCCGGCACGCTTGTGCTCGAGACGGAGTTCATAACGGCGACTGGCGCCGTGCGCGTGACGGACTGCATGCCGGTGCGCGGCGCCGCGCCCGACCTCGTCCGCGTCGTCGAGGGCCTGAGGGGCAGGGTCGAGCTCGAGCTCGAGCTCGTGCTGCGCTTCGACTACGGCCGCAGCATTCCGTGGCTCCGCCACGACCGGGACGGCATCGTGGCCATCGCTGGGCCCGACGCCGTCAGGCTCATCTCGAGCGTGCCGACCGTCGGGCGCGACATGCGCACGTGCGCGCGCTTCACGCTCGGCAACGGTGACCGTGAGACCTTCGTCCTGACGTGGCACCCGTCGCACGAGCCCCCGCCGGCGCCGGTCGATCCCCTCGCCGCCGTCGAGCTGACCGCGGACTGGTGGCGCGAATGGTCATCGAGTACGGATGTGTCAAGCCGCCGGGGCGACGCCGTCCAGCGCTCGCTGATCACGCTCAAGGCGCTGACTTACGCGCCGACGGGTGGCATCGTGGCGGCGCCGACCACGTCGCTCCCGGAGCAGCTCGGGGGCGAGCGCAACTGGGACTACCGCTTCTGCTGGCTGCGCGACGCGACGCTCACCCTGCTGGTCCTGCTGGATGCCGGCAAGCTCGAGGAGGCCCGGGCGTGGCGCGACTGGCTGCTGCGAGCGGTGGCGGGACGACCAGCGGACATGCAGATCATGTACGGCGTGGCGGGCGAGCGGCGCCTGACCGAGGTGCAGCTTGACTGGCTCTCGGGCTACGAGGACTCGCTGCCGGTGCGGATCGGCAACGCCGCCGCGCGGCAGTTCCAGATCGACGTCTTCGGCGAGGTCATGGACGCACTCCTGCACGCACGCGAGGCGGGCCTGGACCCCGACGACGCCGCATGGGAGCTGCAACTGTCGCTGCTGGAGCATCTCGAGCACGTCTGGGTTGAGCCCGACGAGGGGATCTGGGAGATGCGCGGCCCGCGACGGCATTTCGTGCACTCCAAGGTGATGGCATGGGTGGCCTTCGACCGCGCGATCAAGACCGTCGAGCGCACAGATCTCGACGGGCCGGTGCAACGATGGCGCGACACCCGCCGGCGCATCCACGACGAGGTCTGCGAACGCGGCTTCGACCGCGTTCGCGGCACGTTCACCCAGTCCTACGACTCGCCTGTGCTCGACGCGGCCACGCTGCTCATCGCGGTCGTCGGCTTTCTGCCGCCAGACGACCCTCGCGTCCATGGCACGATTGAAGCGGTTCGCCACGAGCTCGTCGAGGACGGCCTCGTCCTGCGCTACCGCACCGATCAGGCCGCCGACGGACTCTCGCCCGGCGAAGGCGCGTTCCTGCCGTGCAGCTTCTGGCTCGTCGATGCGCTCGCCGTCACGGGCCGCCGAGACGAGGCCGTCGAGCTGTTCGAACGTCTCCTTGAGCTGTGCAACGACGTCGGGCTGCTCTCCGAGGAATACGACCCGGCGGCCGGGCGGCTCGTCGGCAACTTCCCGCAGGCGTTCAGCCATGTCGGCCTCGTCAGCAGCGCCATGCTGCTCGACGACACCGCGGCCTCGCCCGCCGTCGAGCGGGCGACGACCCGTCGCGACGCCCAAGCCGCCGCCGACACGCCGTGAGGGCGATCGTCGTGACGCCCGGCAGAGCCGGCGCCGAGCTTCTCGAGCTGCCCGAGCCGCCACCGCGCGAGGGGACGATCCTCGTGGAGGGTGTGGCGCTCGGCGTCTGCGCGACCGACCGCGAGATCGCCGGTGGCGCCTACGGCTCCGCGCCGCCCGGTCGGGAGCACCTCGTCCTCGGGCACGAGTCCCTGGGCCGCATCGTCGACGCTCCGGCAGACAGCGAACTGCGCCGCGGCGACCTCGTCGCCGGGATCGTCCGCCATCCCGATCCCGTGCCGTGCCCATGCTGCGCAGTCGGACGGTGGGACGAGTGCCGCAACGGCCGGTACACCGAGCGCGGCATCAAACAGCTCGACGGCTTCGGTGCCGAGCGCTGGCGCAGCGACCCGGCCTTCTGCGTACCGGTCGCGCCCGCGCTCGAAGCCGTCGGTGTCCTCGTCGAGCCTACGAGCATCGTCGCGAAGGCCTGGGAGACGATCGACACGCTCACCGCGCGCTCCTGCGGCTCTCCGCGCACGGTTCTCGTGACCGGCGCCGGCCCGATCGGGCTGCTCGCGGCACTCCTCGCGGTCGAGCGCGGACTTGACACGCACGTCCTCGACATCGTCCGCGACGGCCCGAAGCCCGAGCTGGTCGCCGCACTCGGGGCGACGTATCACTCGCAGCCTGTGGCGCAGACCGGCGTCGACGCGGACATCATCGTCGAGGCCACCGGCGTCGACCAGGTCGTCGTCGACGCCGTCTCCGGCACGGGCCCCGGCGGCATCGTCTGCCTCACCGGCGTCTCGTCCGCGGGTCGGAAGATCCCGATCGACGCGGGCGCGGTGAACCGCGAGCTGGTGCTCGAGAACGACATCGTCTTCGGCTCGGTCAACGCCGCGCGCGAGCATTACGTCATCGCTGCAGCGGCGCTCGCACGAGCCGACCGCGCGTGGCTTGAAGCGATGATCACGCGGCGCGAGCCGGTGACGCGCTTTCAGGCCGCACTCGAGCGCCAGGAGAACGACGTGAAGACCGTCATCGACCTCGCGCGATGACCGAACCGCGAGGTCTTCGCCCACGTTCTCCCCCCGGGGCTGTGCTGACGCTCCGCAGCCACAACGCGGCCCTAAGCGCTTGCTGGCTACGGACGCCCGTACGGCGAGATCCGGTTAGCGCCGCACACGACTGGCGTCAGCGGTCGCCTGCGCAAGATCGCCCGCGGCGCGCTGGCGTCGAGCCCGTGAGACGGCGCCCGAGGACCTCACGCGGACGTGGAAGTACGGCTACTTCCCGTGCGCTCGACGAGCTCCGCGAGACCGAAGGCGGAGCGTCGTCACACCGCGCTGTAGAACGCGACGACCACACTGAGCGCGGCGAGGATCAGACCGGTGCACACGCCGAAGAGGAAGACCTCCAGCCGCACGAGGAGCGGGACCTCGATGATCTCGCCGAGCCAGCGCGGAATGCGAAACTCGACGCCGCCGGCACTCCAGAAGTACTCGTAGTCGTCGTCGACGAGGCGCTGTGGCGTGATCGGCGAGTCCTGCGAATCCGGCGCGCCCTGCATCGACTATCGCTTGTCGTCTTGTGCATGCTCACTCCGCACGGCCGCCGGCGACACGAGCCCTTGTTCCGCGACGCGACGGCGTGCCTTGAACTCCGCAGGCGACAGCGGCTCACAACGTGACAACGCCTTGATCTGCGCCCGCGTCAGCTCATCTCGTAAGCCACGGTCTCCGGGATGTTGCTGCCGGCTCGCCGACTGATCCTCGGAACCGCCTGTCCCCAACGCCGCTCGCTCGAACATCGCGGATGCCCCCCGAATTGAGGTTCCGGCCTCGGAGCTAGGCCTAGGCCGCTCCCCCGAAAGCCCCTGAAGGACAGACCCTACGCTATGTGTCAAACACACATTGCC